>NZ_JBSHHD010000008.1:0-120428 GCF_053618155.1 Agromyces sp. NPDC055658
CGGCGGCCGCCGCGCGCTGCGCGGCGACCGCCTTGGTGGAACTATCGAGCGCCAATGGTCGCCGCCCACGGGTAGTACAGGAACGCGATCGACGGCGAGGCGCCGGTGATGCGGTCGCTCATGAACATCGTCATCGGTCCGGTGTAGAGCGGCAGCCACGGCAGCTGCTCGTTCGCGATGTGCTGCAGCTCGCTCGTGAGCTTCGCACGCTCCTCCGAGTCGAACGTGCCGACCGCCTGCGTGGCGATCTCGTCGTACTCGGGGTCGGACCAGTTGCCGTAGTTGCTGAACTCACCGGTGCGCAGCACGCCGTACATCTCCAGCGGGTCGGGGCTCGAGAGGTACCAGACCGTGTAGAACATGTCGATGCCCTCGCGAGCGCTCGGGTCGCTGAAGAGCGCGGTGTAGGCGTTCGGCGTGACCGTCTCGATCTCGGCCTCGAGGCCGATCGACTGCGCGGCCGCGACCGTCGCCTGCGAGATCACATTGAAGTCGTTGCCGATCGGCGCAGTCGCGAAGGTGATCTTCTCACCGGTCGCCCCCGCCTCCTCGACGAGCTTCTTGGCGGCCTCGAGGTCGTTCGGGTACTCCTCGAGCCCACTGAACGCCTCGTCGCGAGTCGCGTCCGTCGCACCGGTCCAGACCGATTCGGTGGTCAGCGCATTCGTCACCTCGCCATAGCCCTTCGCCGCGGCATCCAGGATGCCCTCGCGGTCGAGCGCCATGAGCAGGGCCTGGCGCACGCGCTGGTCGCCGAGCGGTCCCTCGAGGTTCGAGACGATGAGGCTCGACACCGCCGAGGTGAGGCCGAAGTACACATCGCCGTTGTCGGAGTCGCGCAGCTGGTCGATCGCGTCGACCGGCAGCATGTAGCCGCCGTCGACGTCGCCCGACTTGAGCGCGTTCGTGCGCGCGGTCGAGTCGTTCATGAAGACGATCTCGACCTCGCCGGCCTTCGCCTTCAGCGAGTCGTCCCAGTAGTCGTCGTAGCGGCTGAGCGTGATCGACTCGCCCGACTTCCACTCGCTGATCTCGAAGGGACCCGTGCAGTTCACCAGGCCGGTCGAGTTGCCGTAGTCGGCGCCCTTCTCGCCGAGCGTCTTCGCCGATTCGATGACGCCGGCCGAGCCGCCGAGGCCCTGGTTGAACTGCGAGTCGGGAATCGTCGTCGTGACGGTGACCTCCATGTCGCCCGTCTGCTCGATCGATGCGACGTTCTGGTACACCGAGTACCACGACGAGCCGACCGCCGGGTCGATGATGCGGTTCATCGACGCGACGACGTCGGCCGCCGTCAGCGGGCTGCCGTCGTGGAAGGTGACGCCCTCGCGGATCTTGTAGACCCACGTGAGGTCGCTCGTCTGCTCGTACGACTCGGCGAGGCCCGGCGAGAGCGTGTAGTCGGGGTTGAGCCGCAGCAGCGACTCGCAGACGTTCGACAGCACCTGGTTGTCGGCGTAGTCGAACGCGTAGGCGTAGTCGAGCGAGTACGGCTCGGCGTAGCTGGCCCAGCTGAACGAGTCGATGTCGCCCGACGGCGCCGGCGTCGTGTCGGTGATCTCCCAATCGGCGCCGGTGGGCTCCTCGTCGGATGAGTCGGCGGTGCAGCCGGTCAGCGCCAGGAGCGCTGCCGCGGCGCCGGCGACGAGCGCGACGCTGCGCCGGCCGGCGGGGGTTCGGAAGTTGGACATCGGAGGGGCCTCCTCGGGGTCAGGCGGTGAGGGACGGTTCGGTGGAAGGGGTGGTGCCGGGCAGGGCATCGGCCTGTCGGGAGTAGACCGGTTCGCCCTCGATCCACGTCGAGGCCACCGTGGTGCGGTGGAGGTCCTCGGCGGGAACGGTGAAGGGATCGGGTTCGAGCACGACCAGGTTCGCGAGGTAGCCCTCGCGGATGTGCCCGGTGTCGTGGTCGCGGTGGTTCACGTACGCGGTCCCCGACGTGTACGCGGCCAGCGCGGTCGCGAGGTCGAGCCGTTGGTGCGCACCGCCGAGCGGTTCGGCATCGACGCCGGGGGCGACGCGCGTGACGGCGATGTGGATCTCGGCCATCGGGTCGGCCGTCGACACGGGCCAGTCGCTGCCGCCCGCGAGTCGTGCCCCGCGCGCGACGAGCTCGCCGAACGGGTACTGGCGCGCCTCCTGGCCGTCCTGCAGGAAGGGCAGGGTGAGCTCGTCGATCTGGTCCTCGTGGGTCGCCCAGAGCGCCTGGATGTTCGCGATCGCGTCGAGCTCGGCGAACCGGGCGGTCTCTGCCTCGGCCACGATCTGCAGGTGCGCGAGGTGGTGCCGGCCGTCGCTCGGCCCGTTCGCTTCGCGTGCCGCCGCCACCGCGTCGAGCGCCTCGCGCACCGCACGGTCGCCGAGGGCGTGGAAGTGCACCTGCTGCCCGGCGGCGTCGAGCGCGGTGACGGCCTCGGCGAGCAGCCCCGGGTCGACGAACGAGAGCCCGTGGTTGTGCGTGTCGTGGCCGTGGCCGTCGCGGTAGGGCGTGAGCATCGCGGCGGTCTGGTTCTCGGCCACGCCGTCGACCATGATCTTCGTGGTGGCGAGCGAGAACCGCTCCTCGTGGCCGCGGGCGCGGATCTCCTCACGAAGGCGGATCATCTCGTCGACCTGCTCGATGCCGCGCGAGCGCTCCCACCACTGGGCGCCGACGACGTGCACCTTGAGCGTGCCTTCGTCGATCGCCCGCAGGTAGGCGTCGAGCGCGTCGGGCACGCCGCTCATCGTTCCGACGAGGGCGTCCTGCCAGCCGGTGATGCCGAGCGCGATGAGCTCGTCCTGCGCACGCAGGAGCCCCCGGTAGACGAGCTCGGGGTCGGTGCCCGGCCGGACGTCGGAGAACAGGTCGGCGGCACCTTCGTGGAAGGTGCCGGCAGGGTGCCCGTCGTTCTCGCGCTCGACCCGTCCGTCGACGGGGTCGGCGGTCTCGGCGTCGATGCCGGCGAGTCGCATGGCGAGGGTGTTCGCCCATGCGCTGTGGTGGTCGCGGCTGACGAGCAGCACGGGCCGGTCGGGCACGATCGCGTCGAGCAGCCCCCGCACGGGCGCGCCGCCCGGGAAGTGGTCCATCGACCAGCCGCCGCCGAGGATCCACGGCTCATCGGGGTTGGCCGCGGCGTAGGCGGCGATCGTCGCGACGGCCTCGTCGGCGCTCTCGGCCTCGGTCAGGTTGCACTGCAGCAGCTCGACGCCGCCGCCGACCGGGTGGATGTGCGCGTCCTGGAAGCCCGGGCTGAGCAGGGCACCGCCCAGCTCGACGACGCGCGTGCCCTCGCCGACGAGGGCGGATGCCTCGTTCTCGGGCACGATCGCGGCGATGCGGCCGCCCGTCACGGCGACGGCGTGCCCGTGCAGGGGCTCCCCCGTTCCGGTGAACACGGCTCCGCCGGTGAACAGCACGTCGGCAACAGGCAACTCGGCCCCTCGTTCCTCATCGAATGCGTCGGACGTGGTGACACTAGCCCGGGCCCCTTCGTGATGTCAACAGTGTTGACATCACGATTGATCCGATTGTTATGCTGGGCGGGCTGCCACGCTCGCGAGGTCTTCGCGACACAGGGGTCGCGGGCGTGGCAGCATGAATGGCACAGCAGCCGAAGGGAGCCCAGATGCCGACGAGCACCACGCGACGGCGCGACGCCTCCGGCTCGAGCGGCAAGACCAGGCTCGATCGCGATTCGATCATCGCGGCCGGTCTCGAACTCGCCGCCGCCTCGACGACCTCGCTCTCGGTGCGCGAGCTCGGAGCGCACCTCGGTGCCGACCCGACCGCCATCTACCGCCACTTCCGCAACAAAGACCAACTCATGCAGGCGCTGCTCGACGAACTCACCCGGCGCAGTCTCCTCGCGGTGACCGCCGACGCCGACGACTGGCGCGGCAGGCTCCGGCAGTTGGCGGCGAGCACGCTCGAGCAGATCGCCGGCCATCCTCCGGTCGGCGTCGAGGCGACCGTGCTCACGACGCACGGCACCGGCGAGCTCGACGCGATCGAGTTCATGCTCGACTGCTTCAGTCGTGCGGGGCTCACCGGCGACGACCTCGTTCGCCACTACGCGCTGCTCGCGTCGCACATGCTCTCGAGCGCCGCCGGCATCGCGCGGGCCCGCGGCGAGCAGCGCGAGCACGGCATCGCCGACGACGCGCCGAGTCCCTGGTTCGAAGGGCCGCTGCTCGCCGACCCGCGACGCTACCCGCTCATCACCTCGATCAACACGCGACTGCTCGACCTGGAAGACCGCGAGCTGTTCATGCTCGGTGTCGAGGCCGTGATCCAGTCGGCCGAGCGCACCGCCGCCGACCTCGCCTGACGCGACCCGGGCTCAGGGCCTGCACTGATTTCCGAGAAATCTGAGAAAACGCCTTGCGGTCGGCGTGAGTTCCCCGCTAGTGTCTGATCTCGGTGCGAATCGCACCGGAGACGAAGAGAGGAGTTGATCCCGATGATGAAGTACATCTTCACGCCAGCATTCACGGCCGGCCGCTCGGTGATCCTCCTCACCGCTCCGGCCTGCTAGTTCTCCGCCCCGGCGTCACGCGCTGAAGCGCGTTCGCCAGCCACCTTCGAGGTGCGAGCCGCGGCTTGTCCGCAGCATCCGTCATGCCCGACGCATCGGGCGACCGACGCTCGGATGCCTCGCCGCCACCTCGTCGGTCCGCGGCCTTCGCCGCCTCCCGGTGACCGGAACAGCGTTTCCGCCGTCGCCGCATCACCCCTCGACGACGTCGCCGCGACCGCGGCGACGCTCTCCGCACCGACCGGTGCACCCTCCCAACACCCTGAATGAAGGACACACCGTGAACACCAGTTCTCTCGCCCTCGGCCAGTCGCAGCGACAGGCCACCGAGATGCGCGCCCAGGCGCGCCGACTCAACGAGCGCATCGCCCTGCGGGCCGGCCTCGCGCTCATCGCGTGGAGCCGCCGTCAGAGCGAGCGCCTCTCGCACGACGCCGTGATGCTGCGACAGCAGAACACGCGCCTCGCGCACCGGGTCCGTGGCGGCGACCTCCAGCGGGTCGCTCTCATCGCCCCCCACCTGTGATCGGCCGATACCCATGGCCAGCACGATGATCACCCCAGCGGACGGCGCCGTCGCCCTCGCGGCGGCGCCGTCCCCCCATTCGCCCGGCCGGGATGCCTCAGCCGAGCGGTCCGGCACCACCGCGCCGGCGCGTCACCGGCGGTTCGGCCTCGGCCGGAACGTCGATGTCGTGCCGGCGCGGCCGACGGCCTGACCCCCAGAGCCCTCCCGGACTGCGGGTGCCGGATCACGATGTCGGCGGCACCCCGTCGGCGGGTTCGGCGTCGTTCAGGCGCAGCGCGATGTCGACGAGGCTCACGCGCTTGAGCCGTCGAATCTCGTCGAGTCGCACCCAGCGTGCCTCGTCGCTCGATCCGCCGACCTCGTTGCGCAACTCACCGCCGACGACGCGCCCCCGGTAGACGACGCGCATCGCGTAGAGCGGTACTGCGCCCGTGTGCCGCTTCGCCGCAGGAACGACCATCGTGTCGATGCCGAGCAGGCGATCGATGGATGCCTCGTAGCCGGTCTCCTCCGCCACCTCGCGCCGTGCGGCCACGACCGGGTGCTCGTCGCCCTCGATGCCGCCGCCGGGGAGGGCCCAGCCCGAGCGACCGTGCTCGTTCCAGTGCGAGAGCAGGATCTCGCCGTCGCGGATGATCACGGCGTACGCGGCGATGCGGATGTCCATTCGGTCACCCTACCCGGGCGGTCGGCGACGCGCTCGACCGGTGTCGCCGAGCTCGGCCTCAGCTCTGGATCATCGAGTCGTTCTGCACGGAGTCGAACGACGAGCGGCTGACGGTCGGATCGCCGCCCAGTCCCTGCGCCTTCGCGACCTCGGGAGTGACGCTCGCCTGCGAGACGTTGCCCCGGTCGTCGATGTACTCCTGCTCGAGTCCGCGCTTCGCCCGCTCACGCTGGGCGAGCCCGCGGCCACGGGCGATGACGTACACGAGTGCCGTGAGGAAGGGCACGAAGACGAGGAAGATCAGCCAGACCGCCTTCGCCCAGCCGGCGAGCTTCGGGTCACGGAAGAGGTCGAGGATGATGGTCAGCAGCACCGCGAGGTACGCCACGAAGACGAAGACGCCGAAGAGCCCGCTGAAGATGTCCCAGAAGTTGCTCCACATGTTCATCGCGGTCGCCTTTCGCTGTGATCGAGACGAGCCGGGATCGCCGATCTCGTTTGGCTCAAGGCTACCGGAGTCGGCGTCTTGACGGCGGGTGGAAATCACGCCGATTCGGCGGAGCGAGGGTGGAGCCTAGGAGATTCGAACTCCTGACATCCTGCTTGCAAAGCAGGCGCTCTACCAACTGAGCTAAGGCCCCCGGGCAGGTGCCGTACGGCACCTGCGATGTGGAGTTGTGGAGTGGGGATACGAGGACTTGAACCTCGGACCTCTTCGTTATCAGCGAAGCGCTCTAACCGCCTGAGCTATATCCCCGAATTTCGGCCGAAGGACAGACTACCCGACTCCGGGCGAAAGTCCGAATCGAGCCGAAGCCGGCTCAGTTGTTCGTGAAGCCGACCAGGATTCCGCCCGTGATCTTCACGCTGAGGTTGTAGAGCACCGCGAGAATCGCACCGAGGGCGGTCGTCACGACGAGGTTCAGGAGCGACGCGACGATCGCGAAGCCCATGACGTTGCCGAGCGACAGCACCGACGACAGGTCGCCGCCCGTGCCCGCCACGTCCTTCACGAGCTCGTTGAGCTTGTCGAAGACGTCGGTCGAGTTCAGCACCGTCCAGATGAGGAAGGTCGCCACGATCGACACGACCGCGAGGCACACGGCGACCAGGAACGACAGCTTCACCGCCGACCAGAAGTCGATGTAGACGAGCCGCAGGCGCACCTGCTTGGCCGGCGGGCGCTTGCTCGACTTGCGGGCCAGCTTCTCGGCGACGCTACTCATAGACGATTACTCCTCTCCCGCGGGCTCGGCCGCTTCGGACTCGGCGGCCTCCTCCACGAGATTCCGTTCGGAATTCTTCGCGATGGCGATGATCCGGTCGTCCATCGCGAACTTCGCGAAGACGACGCCCATCGTATCCCTGCCCTTGGCGGGGACCTCGGCGACATCGGAGCGTACCACCTTGCCGCTGGCAAGGACCACCAGCACCTCGTCGTCGGTTCCGACGATGAGGGCGCCGGCGAGGTCGCCGCGATCTTCGTTCAGCTTGGCGACCTTGATGCCCAGTCCGCCGCGGTTCTGCAGGCGATACTGGTCGACCGCGGTGCGCTTGGCGTAGCCGCCCTCGGTGACGACGAACACGTACTGGTCGCCGTCGGCCTCGGCCGAGGCATCCACCGTATTCTCGGCGGCTTCACGGGAATCGGGCACGGTGCCGGACTCGAGGCCGGAGCCGGGCACGACGTTGGCCGCGAGCAGGGCGTCACCGTCGCGGAACGCCATGCCCTTCACGCCCGAGGTCGAGCGACCCATGGGGCGCAGCGCCTCGTCGGTCGCCTCGAAGCGGAGCGACATGCCCTTCTTCGAGACGAGCAGGATCTCGTCGTGCTCGTCGGCGAGCATCGCCGACACGAGCTCGTCGCCGTCGCGCAGGTTGATCGCGATGACGCCGCGCGAGCGGTTGGTGTCGTACGCGGTCAGCTCGGTCTTCTTGACGAGCCCGCCGCGGGTCGCGAGCACGAGGTACTTCGCCGCCTCGTAGTCGCGGATGTCGAGGATCTCGGCGATCTCCTCATCGGGCTGCATCTCGAGCAGGTTCGCGACGTGCTGGCCCTTCGCGTCGCGGCCGGCCTCCTGGATCTCGTACGCCTTCGCCCGGTAGACCCGGCCCATGTTCGTGAAGAACAGCAGCCAGTGGTGGGTCGTGGTCACGAAGAAGTGGTCGACCACGTCGTCGGCGCGCAGCTGCGCGCCCTTGACGCCCTTGCCGCCGCGGTGCTGCGACCGGTAGTTGTCGCTGCGGGTGCGCTTGACGTACCCGCCACGGGTCACCGTGACGACCATCTCCTCTTCGGGGATCAGGTCTTCGACCGACATGTCGCCGTCGAACCCGGGCATGATGTGCGTGCGTCGCTCGTCGCCGTACTTGTCGACGATCTCGGCGAGCTCCTCGGAGACGATCGTGCGCTGGCGCGCCGGCGTCGCGAGGATGTCGTTGTAGTCGGCGATCTTCGCCTCGAGCTCGTTCGCCTCGTCGATGATCTTCTGGCGCTCGAGCGCGGCGAGTCGGCGCAGCTGCATCGCGAGGATCGCGTCGGCCTGCAGGTCGTCGATGTCGAGCAGCTCTTTCAGGCCGTCTCGGGCGACGTCGACCGTGGCCGAGGCGCGAATGAGGGCGATGACCTCGTCGAGCGCGTCGAGCGCCTTGAGGTAGCCGCGCAGGATGTGCATGCGCGCCTCGGCCTCGCGCAGCAGGTACTGCGTGCGACGGACGATGACCTCGATCTGGTGGTCGACCCAGTGCGCGATGAAGCCGTCGATCGAGAGCGTGCGGGGCACGCCGTCGACGATCGCGAGCATGTTCGCGCCGAAGTTCTCCTGGAGCTGGGTGTGCTTGTACAGGTTGTTCAGCACGACCTTCGCGACCGCATCGCGCTTGAGCACGATGACGAGGCGCTGGCCGGTACGGCCGGAGGTCTCGTCGCGGATGTCGGCGATGCCCGAGACCTTGCCGTCCTTCACGAGGTCGGCGATCTTGATGGCGAGGTTGTCGGGGTTGACCTGGTACGGCAGCTCGGTGACGACGAGGCAGGTGCGGCCGTGGATCTCCTCCACGTCGACGACGGCGCGCATCGTGATGGAGCCGCGACCCGTGCGGTAGGCGTCGGTGATGCCCTTGACGCCGAGGATCTGCGCACCCGTCGGGAAGTCGGGTCCCTTGATGCGCTGCAGGAGCGCCTCCTGCAGCTCCTCGCGGGATGCCTCGGGGTTCTCGAGGTACCACTGGGCGCCCGACGCGACCTCGCGGAGGTTGTGCGGCGGGATGTTCGTCGCCATGCCGACCGCGATGCCGACGGAACCGTTGACGAGGAGGTTCGGGAACCGCGCCGGCAGGATCGACGGCTCCTGGGTGCGACCGTCGTAGTTGTCCTGGAAGTCGACGGTCTCCTTGTCGATGTCGCGCACCATCTCGAGCGCGAGCGGAGCCATCTTGGTCTCGGTGTATCGCGGAGCGGCGGCGCCGTCGTTGCCGGGCGAGCCGAAGTTGCCCTGGCCGAGCGCGAGCGGGTAGCGCAGGCTCCACGGCTGCACGAGGCGCACGAGCGCGTCGTAGATCGCGGTGTCGCCGTGGGGGTGGAACTGGCCCATGACGTCGCCCACGACGCGGGCGCACTTCGAGAACGCCTTGTCGGGACGGTACCCGCCGTCGTACATCGCGTAGATGACGCGGCGGTGCACGGGCTTCAGCCCGTCGCGCACGTCGGGCAGGGCACGGCCCACGATCACGCTCATCGCGTAGTCGAGGTACGAGCGCTGCATCTCGAGCTGCAGGTCGACCTGGTCGATCCTGCCGTGGATGCCGGGGCCCTCGCCGTTGTCGCCGGGTTCGATCACATCAGATGTCAAGGAAACGCACGTCCTTCGCGTTCTTCTGGATGAAGTTTCGGCGGCTCTCGACGTCTTCGCCCATCAGGGTCGAGAAGATCTCGTCGGCGGCGGCCGCGTCGTCCATGGTGACCTGCAGCAGCGTGCGGGTCTCGGGGTTCATCGTGGTCTCCCAGAGCTCCTGGTAGCTCATCTCGCCGAGACCCTTGTAGCGCTGGATCCCGTTGTCCTTCGGGATGCGCCACCCCTTCGCCTGCCCGTCGACGAGCAGGGCGTCACGCTCGCGATCGGAGTAGACGAACTGGTGGTCGGCGTTCGACCACTTCAGCCGGTAGAGCGGGGGCTGCGCGAGGTACACGTAGCCGAGCTCGATGAGCGGCCGCATGTAGCGGAAGAGCAGCGTCAGCAGCAGGGTCGTGATGTGCTGGCCGTCGACATCGGCGTCGGCCATGAGCACGATCTTGTGGTACCTGGCCTTCTCGGTGTTGAAGTCCTCGCCGATGCCGGCGCCGAACGCCGTGATCATCGCCTGGACCTCGTTGTTCGCGAGCGCTCG
This sequence comes from Agromyces sp. NPDC055658, assembly GCF_053618155.1. NCBI lineage: Bacteria > Bacillati > Actinomycetota > Actinomycetes > Micrococcales > Microbacteriaceae > Agromyces > Agromyces sp. NPDC055658. The sequence continues at coordinate 10,103 of NZ_JBSHHD010000008.1, forward strand.
GTCGAGGCGGGCCTTCTCGACGTTGAGGATCTTGCCGCGCAGCGGCAGGATCGCCTGCGTCTCGGGGTTGCGCCCCTGCACGGCCGATCCGCCGGCCGAATCGCCCTCGACGATGAAGATCTCGCTGAGCGACGGGTCCTTCGACGAGCAGTCCTTCAGCTTGCCGGGCATGCCGCCCGACTCGAGCAGGCCCTTGCGCCGGGTCGCCTCGCGCGCCTTGCGCGCCGCGAGCCGGGCGGTCGCCGCCTGGATCGCCTTGCGGATGATGTCGCGAGCCTGCGTGGGGTTGCGCTCGAACCAGTCGCCGAGCTGGTCTCCGGTCACCTTCTGCACGAACGACTTGGCCTCGGTGTTGCCGAGCTTCGTCTTCGTCTGGCCCTCGAACTGCGGTTCGCCGAGCTTGACCGAGATCACCGCGGTGAGCCCCTCGCGCACGTCGTCGCCGGAGAGGTTGTCGTCCTTCTCCTTGAGGATGTTCTTCTCGCGGGCGTAGCGGTTGATCAGCGTCGTGAGCGCGGCCCGGAAGCCCTCTTCGTGGGTGCCGCCCTCGTGCGTGTTGATCGTGTTCGCGTAGGTGTGCACCGACTCGGTGTACGCCGTCGTCCACTGCATCGCGACCTCGAGCGCGATGTTGCGCTCGGTGTCCTCGGCCTCGAACGAGATGATCTCGTCGTTCACGAGCTCGGACCGCTTGGACTTGTTGAGGTACTCGACGTAGTCGCTGAGACCGCGTTCATAGAGGAACGTGTCGGTGCGCGGGCCGGACGACGCGGCGTCCGCCTCGACCTCTGCGGTGTCGTCGGGGTCGACGACCACGTGGCCGGCACGCAGGTCGGTCAGCGTGATGCGCAGGCCCTTGTTGAGGAACGCCATCTGCTGGAAGCGGGTGCGCAGCGTCTCGTAGTCGTACTCGACGGTCTCGAAGATCTCGGGGCTCGCCCAGAAGGTGGTCGTCGTGCCGGTCGCATCGCTCGCCTCGTCTTGCGAGAGCGGGGCCATCGGCACGCCGATCTCGTACGCCTGGCGCCACACGTGGCCCTGCCGGCGCACCTCGACCTCGAACCGGCTGGACAGTGCGTTCACGACCGATGCGCCGACGCCGTGCAGTCCGCCGGAGACGGCGTATCCGCCGCCGCCGAACTTGCCGCCGGCGTGCAGCACGGTGTGCACGACCTCGACGGTCGACCTGCCCTCGGTCTTGTGGACGTCGACGGGGATGCCTCGCCCGTTGTCGACGACGCGGACACCGCCGTCGGGCAGGATCGTCACGTCGATGTCGGTCGCATAGCCCGCGAGCGCCTCGTCGACGGAGTTGTCGACGATCTCGTAGACGAGGTGGTGGAGCCCTCGGGGCCCGGTCGATCCGATGTACATGCCGGGCCGCTTGCGTACCGCTTCGAGGCCCTCGAGAACCTGGATCGCGTCTGCGCCGTATTCGGGCGCGCTCTGGGCCTTCGTCGGTTCCGCTGTCATGGGTGAATCGGGCTCCAAACCGTCGTTCTGGCGACGTTCGATCCTATCAAACCAAGTGTCCCGACCGGCCGCCGACGGGCCTTCTCAGGGGATAACTCAGGTCGAGCGACCGTTTTCGCCTCTTCAGCCGTAGGTATCGCGAGGACCGCGCCCTGGAACCGATCTGGGACCCCTTTTCCAGGTGGGGGCGTCGGGTCCTTGAAAGCGGATGGTCTCGACCCCCGCGCCGGGGAACCTCGAGACGATCTCGGTGACGAGCTGCGTGCGCATCAGTCGAAGCTGCGTCGCCCACGCGGTCGACTCGCATTTGACCTGCAGCACGCCGCCCTCGATCGCGATCGCCTCGGAGTGCCGCGCGGTCTCGTCGCCGACGATCTCCGCCCACGACGCGAGCACGTCGTGCTGCGAGAGCGGGCCCGTCCAGCCGAGCTGCGAACTCAGTCCGTCGAGAGTCGCGGCGAGCGGCTTCGGGTCGCGACCGGGGGTGAACGGCTGGCTGCCGGACTCGTCGCGGGTGCGGACTCGAGCGCGGCCGGGTCGCACACGCGGTTCACCGCCGAAGATCTCGCGGAAGTGCCGGTACACGCGGGCGGCCTCGGAGACGTCAGTCATCGGCGGCCCCCTCCTCGTGTTCGGCGACGGACACCGAGGCGTCGTCGGACTCGCCGCCGCGCTCACCCTGCTGCCCGAGCGTCGCCTCGCCGTCGACGATGCGCCCGGCCTCGATGTGCACGATACGCGCCGTGAGCGGCGTCGGCACGTCTTCGAGCACGGCAGCGGTCACGAGCACCTGCTCGAATCCGCCGATCGCCTCGGCCAGGCGCTCCCGCCGGAGGCGGTCGAGCTCGGCGAAGACGTCGTCGAGCACGAGCACGGGATCGCCGGTCGACGAGTCGCGACGAAGCAGCTCGGCCGAGGCGAGCCGGATCGCGAGCGCGAACGACCACGATTCGCCATGGCTCGCATAGCCCTTCGCCGGCAGTCCGTTGAGCAGCAGCAGCACGTCGTCGCGGTGCGGCCCGACGAGCGTGACGCCGCGCTCGAGCTCCTTGCCGCGGAGCGCACGCAGCGCGGCGGCGAACCGGTCAGCGGTGGACCCCGCTGGTCGAGTGGCGCCCGCCCGGTCTCGATGCGCGTCGTCGCTGTGCTCCGCCGCGACGACACCACCGGCTCCCCGATCGAGACCGGCCGCCCCGTCGCCGTCGACGTCGGCCCCGTCGACCGACAGCACCGGGCGCAGTTCCGGCCGGTGGTCGGCGTCGACGATCGACCGGTACGCCGCGGCGACGGGGTCGCCCAACTCGGCGACGAGTGCGATGCGCTGGTCGATGATCTCGGTGCCGAGCGCGACGAGCCGTTCGTCCCAGATGTCGAGGGTCGTGAGCTTGTCGGCCGCCAGTCCGCGGGCCCGCGCGCTCTTCAGGAGCGAGTTGCGCTGCCTGAGCACCCGGTCGTAGTCGGCCATGACCCCGGAGAGGCGAGGTGAGCGCTGCACCAGCAGCTCGTCGAGCATGCGACGACGGACCCCCGGCTCGCCGCGCACGATCGCGAGGTCTTCAGGGGCGAACAGCACGCTGTGCGCGTAGCGCGGCAGTTCGCGCGTCTTCACCGGCGAGCGGTTGAGCTGCGCACGGTTCGCACCCTGCCGGTTGAGCTGGAGCTCGACGAGCACGCGCCGGTCGCCGTGCGCGAGCTGAGCTCGCACGATGGCCGCGTCGGCACCCGCCCGGATCAGGGCCTGGTCGCTCGAGACCCGGTGCGAGCCGAGCGTCGCGAGGTAGCCGATCGACTCGACGAGGTTGGTCTTGCCCTGCCCGTTGCGACCCACGAGCACCGTCGCACCGGGGCCGAGTTCGAGCTCGGCGCGGGCGTAGTTGCGGTAGTCGGTCAATGAGAGGCGTGCGACGTGCACGGGCACCACTCCTCTCGATCGACCACGACAACGCTACCCGCGGCCGCCGACACGCCGGCGCCGAGACATCCGCGCCGGTTGAAGGGCCGGTTGAAGGTGTGGCGCGCGCTCAGCGCAGCAGCAGGTTCGGCTGCAGCAGGTAGCGGTAGCTGTCGGAGCCGGCCTGCTCGCGCGAGGTCTGGCTCGTGATGAGCACGGGGCCCGGCTTGTTCGGGTTCTCGGTCTTCGTGAACGAGATGCGCACGTACTCGGAGTGGACGGCGCCGAGGCCGTCGAGCAGGAACTGCGGCTTCAGGGAGACGACCGTGTCGTCACCCGTGAGGATCGCGTCGATCGACTCGGAGGCCTGGGCCTGCTCCGAACCGATCGCCTCGAGGGTGAGCCCGTCGGCCGTGAAGCTGTACCGCAGCGCGGCCTCGCGCTCGAGCACGAGGGCGACGCGGCGAGTGGCCTCGATGAGGTCGGCCGTGTTCATGACGGCGTAGTTGTCGACCGTGTCGGGGAAGAGTCGGCGCACGGGCGGGAAGTTGCCCTTGATGAGCAGCGACGTGACGGTCTTCTTGTCGGCGCTGAAGGCGATGAGCTCGCGGTCGTCGCGGTTCGTGATGGCCACCGAGATGTTGCCGGAGTGGCCGAAGGTCTTGCCGACCTCCTGCAGGGTGCGCGCGGGGACGAGTGCGGTGACCGTGTCGCCATCGCCGCCGACATTGCCGCCGTCCCAGTCGATCTCGCGCACGGCGACCCGGTAGCGGTCGGTCGCGACGAGTCCGAGGCTGTTCTCGCGCACCTCGAGCTGCACCCCCGTGATGACCGGGGTGACGTCGTCGCGCGACGCGGCGACGGCGACCTGCGCGACGGCGGCCGCGAACTCCTCGGCCGGGACGAGACCCGACTGCTCGCCGATCTCGGGGATCGACGGGTACTCCTCGACCGGCATCGACAGGAGCGTGAAGCTCGCCGAGCCGCAGCTCACCGAGATGCGGCTCTCTTCGGTGGCGACGCGGACGGGCGCGTTCGGCAGGCGGCCGGCGATCTCGGCGAGGAGCCGGCCGGAGACCAAGACGGTGCCCGGCTCTTCGACGTCGGCCTGGATCTCGGTCTGGGAGGACACCTCGTAGTCGAAGGAGGAGAGCACGAGGCCGTCGGCGTTCGCCTGGATCAGCACGCCCGAGAGGATCGGCAGCGTGGTGCGCTGCGGCAGCAGCTTGACGGCGAAGGAAACGGCCTCACTGAAGACGTCGCGATTGACCTGGAACTTCACGGTTCTCCCGTCGTGGATGTCGCTTGGTGGCTCCCATGCTATCCGCAGAGCCGATCGTGATGCCGGTGAATCCGGCTCACCCGTCCGATCGAACGGCGCAGCGCGGCATCCACCATCGACCGGGTCGCCCGGCGCTCGACGCACCTCGACCTCGAGGTTGTGGGAATCACCCCTTTAACCACTCTCTCTTAACGGTGTTAACCGTTGTGGAAACTGTGGATGGTGTTCGGAGACCCGCGGAACGGTGCCGATCTCAGCCGATCGCATCTGTGCACACCGTGTGGATTCGAGCGCGGATGCCTCGAGTGCGCGCAGAACGCCGAACGGTGTTCTGCACAGCCGACCGAACAGTGTCAACAGTCGTGACGCGGTTGCTCGTTAACAATCCACAGGTTCTCCACAACTGTGGGAACCGTTCGGAGATGGTCTGCAGGGGCGCTGCAGAAGGGTGGAAACGGACTCAGCGGTAGCGCGCGGTCTGCTTGATGCGCGCGGTGAGCTCGGTCACCTGGTTGTAGATCGAGCGGCGCTCCTTCATGAGCTCCGAGATCTTCTTGTTCGCGTACATCACCGTGGTGTGGTCGCGATTGCCGAAGAGCTGGCCGATCTTCGGCAGCGAGAGGTTCGTGAGCTCGCGGCAGAGGTACATCGCGATCTGCCGGGCGGTCGCGACGGCCTGCGAACGGCTCGAGCCGTACAGGTCGTCGACGGTGAGCTTGAAGTAGTCGGCCGTCGCCGTGATGATGTCGACCGGCGCGACCACGTTGTCGCTGTCGTCGGTGATGAGGTCCTTCAGCACGGTCTGCACGAGCGGCATGTCGACGGGCGTGCGGTTGAGGCTCGCGAAGGCGGTGACGCGGATGAGCGTGCCCTCGAGCTCGCGGATGTTCGACGAGACCTTCGACGCCATGTACTCGAGGATGTCGTCGGGCACCTGGAGGCGCTCGGACTGCGCCTTCTTGCGAAGGATCGCGATGCGCGTCTCGAGGTCGGGCGCCTGCACGTCGGTGATGAGGCCCCACTCGAAGCGGCTGCGCATGCGGTCCTCGAAGCCGGTGAGGTGCTTCGGCGGCACGTCGCTCGTGATCACGACCTGCTTGTTGTGGTCGTGCAGGGTGTTGAAGGTGTGGAAGAACGCCTCCTGCGTCTCCGCCTTGCCCTGCAGGAACTGGATGTCGTCGATCAGCAGGATGTCGATGTTGCGGTAGCGCTGCTGGAAGAGGGAGCCGCGGTTGTTCGCGATCGAGTTGATGAAGTCGTTCGTGAACTCCTCGGAGGAGACGTACCGCACGCGGATGCCCGGATACAGGCTCATCGCGTAGTGGCCGATGGCGTGCAGGAGGTGCGTCTTGCCGAGGCCGGAGTCGCCGTAGATGAAGAGGGGGTTGTAGGCCTTCGCCGGCGCCTCCGCGACGGCGACGGCCGCGGCATGCGCGAAGCGGTTCGACTGGCCGATGACGAAGCTGTCGAACGAGTACTTCGGGTTGAGGCGGGTGTCGCGCGGCGAGACCGGGCTCGTGTTCTCGAACACCGACTGCGGCGACGCCGGCAGCTCGACGGGGTCGGGCTCGTTCGCGTAGCCGGCCTGCTGCTCGGCGGCGGCCCTCACCTCTTCGAGCTCGGGGTTCACCACGACGTAGAAGGAGGTGACCGGCGACGGCGCCTCGACCGCGCTCATCGCAGAGAGGAGGGAGACGCGCATCCGCTGGTTGAGCATGCTCGCGGTGAAGTCGTTCGGCACCTCGAGGTAGAACGTGCCGGCCGCGATGCCCTTCGGCTCGACCAGGTTCAGGAAACCCTGGAGCATCGGGGTGATCGCGTCGTCGTCAGACAGTCGATCGAGGATCGTCGCCCACGTCTCGGAAATGGGCTGTTCTGTCATCGTTCCCCGCAATCAAGTTCGGTGCTCTCGTGTGCCGCTCATCGATCCCCCATCGACGAAGCGAGCGGCGCGAGGCGTGTGTTCACAGCGTTTTCCACTGCCTGTGGGGAGATTCGGGAACTCGCCCGGGATTCCGCGCACGAAGCTGGGGATAACTGGTGTCAAACGCTATCCGAGGATGCCGCCCCCGACAAATGCCGATCGGAGGATCCGACATCGCGGGCGTGTCGTTCCACAGGATGCATCGAGGTTCGAGCGATACTGTGGGGTTCGAATTGCGCGCTCGTGCGCTCCCGTCGGTTTGACCGGCGGCCGTCGAGGCCGTAGTTTTAATCAGTTGACCCCAGCCCTTTCGGGCACCCAGTTTTCCCGCCGCCGCGCTGCAGCACCTGTCGCAGCCACTTCCCGGCGAGGAGATTCGACAGCCGGAGAAGAAGAATGAGCAAGCGTACGTTCCAGCCGAACAACCGTCGTCGTGCCAAGAAGCACGGCTTCCGCCTTCGCATGCGCACCCGCGCGGGCCGTGCCATCCTGTCGGCGCGCCGCGCCAAGGGCCGCACCGAACTGTCCGCGTAATTCGTCGGTGCTCGCCAAAGCCAATCGCATCACGAGCGCCGACGACTACCGAGTCATCGTGCGCCGGGGTGCGAAGGTCGCCGGTGCCCACACCGTGAGCTACATGCGCTCACGGGAGTCGGGCACCGACGCGCGCTTCGGCTTCATCGTCTCGAAGAAGGTGGGCGGCGCCGTGCGTCGCAATCTCGTCCGCCGCCGCTTGAAGGCGGCGTGCCACGAGGTGCTCGGCGACGGCTTCGCGGGCACCGACGTCGTGGTGCGGGCACTCCCGTCGGCGGCCGAGGCCGACTGGGCCTCGCTCCGGGCCGACGTGATCCGCGCGATCGAGAAGCGCCGCGTGCGCACGTCGGTGCCGGCGCAACAGCAACAGGGCGAGTCGCATGCGTGACTTCGCCCTTTTCGTCGTACTCATCCCCCGCAACCTCGGGGTGCTCCTCATCCGCGGCTACCGCAAGCTGATCTCGCCCCTCTACGGCGACGTCTGCCGCTACTACCCGTCGTGCTCGGCGTACGGCCTCGGTTCGGTGCAGCAGCGAGGTCTCGTCATCGGGTCGCTGCTCACCGGCTGGCGCATCCTCCGCTGCAATCCGTGGTCGCCCGGCGGCATCGACGACGTGCGCCCGGCTCGCCACGACCGGTACCGCGTGACCCGCTTCGGCTGGGTGCTCCCCGCGGGCTACGTGAAGGCGGATGCCTCGGCTCCGGCCGCTCACGTGCACGGTGCGTCGCACACCGGCCACGAGGCATCCTTCGAATTCTCGGCGCAGCGGGTGCAGCCCGCCGCAGCCGCCATGATCTCCTCCCCCAGCCCGTCCCGAAAGGACTGACCGCCACCCATGGACCAACTCATCGGCCTGATCCTCTGGCCCATCAAGTGGGCCGTCGAGCTGATCCTCGTCGCCTTCCACTCCTTCTGGGACTTCATCGGGATGGACCCGAACGCCGGCGTCACCTGGGTGCTGTCGATCGTCGGCCTCGTGCTCGTCGTGCGTGCGGCCCTCATCCCGATCTTCGTGCGTCAGATCAAGAGCCAGCGCCGCATGCTCGAGGTCGCGCCGCAGCTCAAGAAGATCCAGGACAAGTACAAGGGCAAGAAGGATCAGCTCTCGCGCGAGGCCATGTCGCGCGAGACCATGGAGCTCTACAAGAAGACGGGCACCAACCCGCTGTCGTCGTGCCTGCCGCTGCTGCTGCAGATGCCGATCTTCTTCGCACTGTTCTCGGTGCTCAACGACGCGCAGCACGACAAGGCCGGTGTCGGCCTGCTCACCCAGGAGCTCGCGAACTCGTTCGCCAACTCCGAGTTCCTCGGTGCCCCGCTCAACTCGACCTTCATCGGCGAGTGGAACCTCATGGTCGCGGGCCAGCCGTTCAGCATCAACACGATGCTCATCGCCCTCGCGATGATCGTGCTCATGACGGCGTCGCAGTTCATCACGCAGCTGCAGATCGTGTCGAAGAACATGTCGCCCGAGACCAAGGCGAGCCCCATGTTCCGTCAGCAGCGCATCCTGCTGTACCTCCTCCCCCTCGTGTTCGCCTTCTCGGGCGTCGCGTTCCCGCTCGGCGTCATGTTCTACTGGCTCGTCTCGAACTTCTGGACCATGGGTCAGCAGTTCGTCGTCATCCGCAACATGCCGACTCCCGGCAGCGAGGCGGCGAAGGCGCGCGAGGCCCGCCTTGCCAAGAAGGGCAAGCTCGTCGTCGAGGACAAGGACGAGGGAACGACGATCGTCGTCGAAGAGAAGAAGACTCAGCGCCAGCAGCCTATGAGCAAGTCGCGCGCCAAGAAGCAGGGGAAGTAGACCATGACCGACGTGCAGCACGAGGCCGAAGAGCGTTCGACCGCCCAGCTCGAAGAAGAGGGCGACATCGCGGCCGACTACATCGAGGAACTGCTCGACATCACCGATCTCGACGGCGACATCGACATCGACGCCCGGAACGGCCGTGCGTACGTCTCGGTGAACGCCGGTGACGGTGCCAACCTGCGCCTGCTCTCGAAGCCCGAGACCGTGAGCGCACTCCAGGAGCTCACTCGCCTGGCGGTGCAGACGAAGACCGGCTCGTTCTCACGTCTGATCCTCGACATCGGCGGCTCGCGCGACGCGCGCCGCGACGAGCTCGCGACGCTCGTGACGCGCGCGGTCGAGCGGATCGAGGGCGGCGCGGCCGAGGCCTCGCTCCCCCCGATGTCGTCGTACGAGCGCAAGCTCGTGCACGACCTCGTCGCCGAGCAGGGTTTCCACTCGGAGTCGCGCGGCGAGGGCTCGGAGCGTCACACGGTCATCACCCGAGTCGGCTGACGCCGACGCCCGACGTTTCACGTGAAACGATGACCGACGGACTCGAACCCGAACCCGCAGCCGCCGCAGGCTTGTTCGGCGAGCATCTCGAGAAGGGCCGTGCGTTCACCGCCGCCCTTGCGCGCCATGGTGAAGAGCTCGGCCTGATCGGCCCGCTCGAACTTCCCCGGTTGTGGACCCGGCACATCGTCAACAGCGCGCTGGTGGCGCCGCTGCTGCGACCCGGCCGCGTCGGTGACGTCGGCTCCGGTGCCGGGCTGCCCGGCATCGTGCTCGCGATCACACGCCCCGACGTCGAATTCGTGCTGATCGAGCCGATGGAGCGTCGGGTGGCGTGGCTCGAGCGACAGGCGAGGGAACTCGACCTCTCGAACGTGACGGTCGTGCGCGCGCGAGCCGAGGAGTCGAAGCTGTTCGAGTCGCTCGACCAGGTGACCGCGCGAGCCGTGAGCGCACTGCGCACGCTGATTCCCGTGACCGCTCCCCTGGTTCGGCCCGGCGGCGAGCTCGTGCTGATGAAGGGCGCAGGCGTCGACGGCGAGATCGGCAAGGCCGAGAAGGTCATTCGCAAGTACCGGTTGCGCGACGTCGAGGTGCTTCTGCTGGGTGAGGGCGTCGTGCCCGACTCGGAAGTCACCCGCGTGTTCCGCGCCGTAGTCGACTGATCGGGTGAATCGAGCGGTCGGCTGCACCGCCGTGCTCTGCGGACCCTGTCGTTTCACGTGAAACGCGTGGCAGGTGCCGGCGAGCTGTCGAGCGCGGGGTTCTATCGCGGCCTCGGCTGGAGACTCGCCGCTTCCCGCGGTGTCGTGTAGTCCCCCAGGCGGCGGTCCTTCGGTGTCGTGTCGTGAGCAGTCGCGGGCATGTACGTTCGCGTCCGCTTCGCGTGCGCGGGTCCATATCGATCACCTTCCCGTGTCTGAGCGGTGACGCGTGCCACACCCGTGCCGGACGGGACTGTGCCTGCCGTCGCCCATCGTCAGCGTGCTTGCACCCGTCGCCACACTGCGCTCCCCCGCGGCGAGGAGGAGTCGTCTGTGCCACCGGCGGCGAGACGATCTTCGGTCTGCCATTCAAGGTGTCGATGATCACGGGCCTTGCGAGTGGCAGCGTGAGCCAGGCGCCGAGGACGCCGCGCGCGATCACGCGTGCGTTCGGGCGGGGTGTGCGGGCCGATGGGCTTCGTGACCTGAAGTCGACGCGTTCCCTCACCCGATCGAACAGCTCGGTCACCGCCGCGGCCACGAACCCTTGCAGCAGCGCTCGTATTGCGCGATCTCGGTCGAACGCGAGGATGCGCCAGCCCTGTTGGCGCAGTGCTGGGTCGACCAGTACAGCAGTGGGGCTTGGATGCCCGCTCCAGCACGGACCAATGCCGCCGGAATCGTCGCGCCGAGCGCCCGGGGCGAACGTTCGCGACGAGTCGCCACGGCACGGGTACTTCATGAACCTGATCGTGGCCGGCCGGTGGATGCTGAGTCGCCGGCGGGAGCAGAACGGGTTGGTCGTCCTGATGGGTCGCACATGTGCTTCACGTGAAACGGTGGCGTCGACGCGACCATCGCTTGGTCGCGCGGACGGCATCCGGGTGGGCGCAGCCGCGATGAGGCACATCAGGGAGGTCGAGACGTCAGGGGGACGTGGGACGGTGCTTGGCTGAACTGGCGGCCCAAAGGCCACGCGTGTCTGCCCCGGGAGTTCGTCCAGCCGGCCTCCGTTTCGTTGGAGCGGTCGGTGAATTGGGGGGTGTGGGGCGAATCTTGAGTGTCGCGCGACACCGGGTTCCAAGGCGATCGAGTCCATCTCTGGACGGGCGACGGGCGCGTGGGAGAGCTGGGGAGTCCGCGTGCGTGATGCGAGCGATGTCGCTCTTCCCCGGTGCGACTCGTTCAAAAGAGCGACTCGGCACGGTCGTTGGGTTGACTCCTTCGATGCGCCCCCCGATCCTTCGCTGCACCGTCGGTCGTGCCCGATTGGATCGCCGAGCGCGTCGTGGATGCACGGTGATCTGCACAGTGAGGCAGATCGAGTGCGCCGATCGTGGTCGCCGTTCGTTCAGGATGCGGCCGGTCAGGGCTTCGTACCGAGAGCGGACGTCGCAACTCGTGTGGGGAGGTCGCCGGATGCCGCTCGCTCTGCTGGGCGCGTTGCGGCCGCGCGGTCACGTTGGATGTCGGACCCTCGGGCCGTTCGGCCCAAAGCGGCGGCCCGAGTTGGGAGGCTCTGCGGCTGAAATGGATCACATGGTCGGAACGGTTCGTGGCTCGACCGGGCCGCCGTGAGGCGGGTCAGCTTCGGGTGCGGCCGGTCTGACCGCCTCGTGAGAGCGACGGCGGGCACCTTGGGCGAGTGCCCCGCGGTTGCGGTCTGGCGCATCCCGAGCTGATCGGCCGCTCCCCCATGGCCGGCGGGTGGCCTCAGCCTTCGAGAGCCATCACGTGGCATTCGACCCTGCAGGGCAGAGCGCACTGCTGAAGCTGACGCGAAGGGCTGGCCGGCGGGAGTGCTCGACAGTCGCCTGAGGGCCGATTGAGGCGGGTCTCGTCGGTCGACATCTCGATTCCAGCGGCAAATTTGTGCGACCCCGTTCACGTCCCCCGCCCCTCGGATCGGTGAGCGAGCCGTTCGTGTCAGTCAGTTGGCGGAGTCGGTGACCGATGATCGAATGCGTTCGTCCCCGAGCGCACACAGTCTCCCGACTCCGCCAGGTATTGTCTCCGATGCGAGTGGCTGATGGTGGGCAGTTGGACTTCGTTTCACGTGAAACGGCGAATGCGCCGTGCCGCTGAGGTGCACGCAGTCACGGATTCGGCTGGCGTCACCACATCGATGGGTGCGAGCGTGGAGCGCTCGCGTGCTCCGGCATCGATTGGGCGTGATGCCATGACAGCCAGGGGAGCTTCGGCAACTCGGGAAAGTACTCGCGACGTTTCACGTGAAACATCAGGCGCCAGACATGCGAGTGCCACTCCCCCACGCGCATGCTCAGCGGCGCGATGGCCGGGCGCCGAACTGAGCTCCAGCCTGCGGCGAGGATTCGGACTCCCCGTGGTTCCGACTTCGCACGGCAGGGTCGATCGGTGTGACCGCGATCCCGTCATGACCTCCTGCCGACGAACCTGACCACGCAGCGACTGCACGATGATCGAGTCTGGACATCGTCTCCGCTCCGAAGAGCTCAACTCGGCGACCCGAGCCATCACGCTCGCTCGTGGCAGTGGTGGTCATTCCCCGATCACTGAACGGCGAGCTCGCTCGGCCTGGTTCCGGGAGATCGGCGAACTCGCCTCCGCGCTCACCAGGACGGAGGTCGCGGGAGGACGGCACTCCTCGGGCCGGACTGCCCGCCCGGCGAACCGGCGCCACGTGAGCCAATGGTCGAGCACCTCACGCGAAGAGCCGAGCCTGATCCGGTTCGCGACATCGTGTTGGCACGCGGCGACTCACGGGCACGCCGACGTCGATGCCGCCCGGCCAGGCGGGATGACGATCGCCGCACTTGCCACTCGTCTTGGTGCGCCCTCGACACCGCTCCGCTCAAAGCCGCCGGCGGCGGGTGACTCGGGCGAGCGGGCCACGCGACCTGCCCCGGATCGGGGACTCCGAGCGTCGGCAGCTGAGGGACGATCTGGTGGCGTTTCACGTGAAACATTGAGCATCCAGTGCACCCGCCGCGCTGTTTCACGTGAAACGGCAGCACCGGTGAGCGCAGTCTTCTCTCGAACCGCGGTTTCGCGGGCGCTGGTCGGTCGGGACGGTTAAGCTTGACTCTCGGGTCGCGACATCCACTTGCGGCCGATCGGCGGCGGTTGGGAGACGACGGCATGACACCTGGTGGAGGACGAGGATGGTTCCATCGTCGACGTTCCCACCAGAATGAACCGCCTGTCGACCCGACCCCTGAGGGCAGCGGTTCGAACAGCTCGACTCCCCCGGCTGACCTGCCGCCCGGACAGCAGACGTCCGGCATCGAACGACTCGCAGCGTCGGTGACCGAGCCGCCAATCAGTGCAGGTCCGCACCAGGCCGTTCCGGCGGCTCCCGAATCGCGTGTCGATGCGTACCCAGCGGATCCGCGGCCGTCAGCGGCGATCGATTGGGATGCCGCGACCGCGGCCGCGCTGACCGACGAGGGCGAGCGGACGGAGGGCTCGAGCGGGCACCCTCTCGATGCCGATCACGGGCCCGACCGCTTGCTCGAGGACCTCATCCGCGAAATCGTCGGAGACGCCGCGGTCGACACCGCAACGGCGCTGCACGCTGACCCCAACGCCGAGCCTGTCGCGGTACGGGAAGAGAAGCCCGACGAGCGTTCGGCCGCTGCAAGCGCACCATCGCCGGTCGCCGAGGCGGGCACCGACGACATCGAGCGTGCTCCCGCGAGCGACGGAACTGCACGAATCGGTGAGCAGCCGCTCGCCGAGGTCGAACTCACGGCGGCACCGATGTCGCAGGTCGCAGCGGCGACCGCGCCCGAGGAGCCCGCGCCCGAGGAGCCCGCGCCCGAGGAGCCCGCGCCCGAGGAAGAGGTGCCGGCCGTGGCGGTCGCGCCTGACGTGGCGCTCGCTGAGACCAGCGCTCCCGCCGAGCCGACCACTCCCGCCGAGGACGCGGCGCCCACCGAGTCATCCGCGCAGGCGCCCGCAGCGCCTGCAACGCAGCCCAATGCCACCACCGATGTTTCACGTGAAACATCGATCGATCACGGAGGAACTCCCCTGGCCTACGAACTTGCCGACGAGACCCGTCGGCGCATCGCGCTCGAGGAGGCTGTGCTCCCCCGTCCGGCGCAGACTCGCGTGCTCACCATCTCGAATCAGAAGGGCGGCGTCGGCAAGACGACGACCGCGGTGAATCTCGCGGCCGCGCTTGCGCGTTCGGGAGCCCGAGTGCTCGTCATCGACCTCGACCCGCAGGGCAACGCGTCGACGGCCCTCGGCGTCGACCACCGCTCGGAGAAGAAGAGCGTGTACGAGGTGCTGGTCTCCGACCTTCCCCTCGCCGAGGTCATCCAGCCGTCGACCGAGCACGACGACCTCGACTGCGTGCCGGCGACCATCCACCTGGCCGGCGCCGAGATCGAGCTCGTCTCGCTCGTCGCCCGCGAACAGCGACTCCGCCGTGCGCTCGACGCCCACCTCGCCTCGATGGACGAGCCGTACCATTACGTCTTCATCGACTGCCCGCCGTCGCTCGGACTCCTGACGATCAACGCGTTCGTGGCAGCTCGTGAGGTGCTCATCCCGATCCAGTGCGAGTACTACGCACTCGAGGGGCTCTCGCAGCTGCTCAGCAACATCGAGCTCATCGAGAAGCACCTCAATCCCGAGCTGCGACTCTCGACGATCCTGCTCACGATGTACGACTCCCGCACCAACCTGGCACAGCAGGTGGCGCAGGAGGTTCGCGACCACTTCCCCACCCAGACGCTCGAGACGATCATTCCCCGATCGGTTCGTGTGTCGGAGGCACCGAGCTACGGCCAGAGCGTGATCAGCTACGACTTCGCGTCGAGCGGGTCGCTCTCGTACCGTGAGGCGGCAGCCGAGATCGCCCGACGTGGCGCTGCGAAGACCGAGGAGTCGAACTGATGGCAAGCAAGCGAACCGGACTCGGGCGGGGCATCGGCGCGCTCATTCCGACAGTCGATGAGAGCACGAGGGCGAATCGCCCGGTCGATGTGTTCTTCCCCGACGCCGACTCGACGCCGGCCACGGCGGTGGCTGCGGTCGAGCAAGCGGCGTCCGCCGAAGAGCTGGTCACCGTTCCCGGTGCGCGGCTTGCGCGCCTCGACCCGAACGACATCGTGCCGAATGCCGTGCAGCCGCGGAGTGTCTTCGACCCCGACGATCTGGCCGAGCTCGTGCACAGCGTGCGAGAGTTCGGCGTGCTGCAGCCGATCGTCGTGCGCCCGCACCCCGACCAGCCCGGCAAGTACGAGCTCGTCATGGGCGAGCGTCGGCTCCGTGCGACGAAGGCCGCCGGCCTCGACACCATCCCGGCGGTCGTCAAGGACACCGCCAACGAGGACATGTTGCGCGATGCGCTGCTCGAGAACCTGCATCGATCGCAGCTCAACCCGCTCGAAGAGGCGTCGGCCTACCAGCAGCTGCTGGCCGACTTCGGCATCACGCAGGAGGAACTGGCGAACCGCATCGGGCGTTCGCGTCCCCAGATCTCGAACACGCTTCGCCTGCTGAAGCTCCCCGAGCCCGTGCAGCTCCGCGTGGCAGCCGGCGTGCTCACCGCCGGGCACGCTCGCGCGATCCTCTCGGTCGGTGACGCCGCCGAGATGCAGCGCTTCGCCGACAAGATCGTGAACGAAGAGCTCTCGGTGCGCGCCGCCGAGTCGATCGCCTCGCAGGAGCCGAAGGCGGCCGCGCGAGTGAAGCCATCCGCCGGCAAGCGACAGGACTTCCTGGACGATCTGGCGACCCGACTCGGCGATCGGCTCAACACGCGGGTCAAGATCGCTTTGGGTGCCAGAAAAGGCCAGATCAGCATCGATTTCGCGACCGTTCAGGACCTTCGCCGGATTCTCACGGAGCTGGGCGAGGAACTCGACGGCGTGTGATCACGACTCGTCGGGAGAATGGCTCCTGACGAACTGAAAACCGTCGATTTCGAGGGCTCGTTCCAGTGGAACGGGCCCTCGTTCGTCACGCTCGCCGAGCCGCCTGACGAGTGTGCGCCGCCCGCACGAGTTCGCTGTACAACGTCGAGGCCGTCGATCCCGATGCCTCGATCGCGAGTGGGACGAGGGAGGTCTCGGTCAGCCCCGGAAGCACGTTCGCCTCGAGGAACCAGGGTGTGCCCGCGGCATCCACGATGAAGTCGACGCGCGAGAGGTCGCGGAGTCCGAGGGTCGAGTGTGCGGTGATCGCGGCCGCCGTCGCGTTCGCGAGTGCGTCGTCGCCGAGTCGCGACGGTGCGTAGAACGTGGTCTCCCCCGCGTTGTACCGCGCGTCGAATCCGTACACCCCGGCCGTCGGTTCGATCTCGACCGCGGGCAGCGTCGCCGGCCCGTCGCCGGTGTCGACGACCGTGATCGCGATCTCGGTGCCGACGATGCGGCGCTCGACGACGGCGATGTCGTCGTACGTGAAGGCTTCGACCATCGCGCGAGCGAGCGCGTCGGGGTGGTCGACGATCGAGACGCCCTGCGCCGATCCGCCGGAGCCGGGCTTCACGACCAGGTCGCCGTCGAGCCTTTCGCGCACGACCCGCAGCACGCTCGCCGCACCGAGTTCGCGGAAGGCCTCGTGCGAGAGCACGATCGACTCGGGGACCGCGACGTCGGCGCCCGCGACCAGTGAGCTCGCGACCGGCTTCGACCAGGCGCGCCGGGCGGCGGCACCGGTCGAGCCCACGGTCGCGAGGTCGAGCGCGGCGAGCAGGTCGAGCAGCGAGCCGTCCTCTCCGCTCGATCCATGCAGCGCGGGGAATACGACATCGGGACGCTCGGCCGCGAGGTACGGCAGGAGCCCGGCATCGGGATCGCGCAGGACCACGCGGTGCCCGGCCGCCGTGAGCGCATCGGCGACGCGTCGCCCGGAACGAAGTGAGACGTCGCGCTCATGCGAGATGCCGCCGGCGAGGACGACGACGAGAAGACCAGCAGATTCGCTCATGATCAGGGGTTTCTCCAGTGCTCGAATCGACGTGACGGTTTGGTTCGCGGGCTACTTGAGGTCGGATGGGGGCGCCTGTTCGACGCCTGGGGTCAGCGGCAGCCGCAGCGTGCCCGTTCCAGCGAAGGTGTCGAGCAGGTCGAGTTCGCCGTTGACGACCGTCGCGAGGCGGCGGACGCCGAGGCGGATGGCCTCGGGCGTCGGGTAGCAGAACGACAGGCGCATGGCGTGACGACCGCGGCCGTCGGCGAAGAATGCCGTTCCGGGCGTATACGCCACGAGTTCCTTGACCGCGCGCGGCAGCATCTGCTTCGAGTCGAGGACATCGGGCATCGTGACCCACACGTAGAACCCGCCGTTCGGGTTCGTCCACGACAACTGCGGCAGGTACTCCCCCAGCGCCTCGATCATCGCATCCTTGCGTTCGCGGTACACGCCGCGGAAGGTGTCGATCTGGCCCCGCCAGTCGGCGGTGGCGAGGTACTCCGAGACGACGAGCTGGCTGAACGACGACGGTGACAGCACGGCCGACTCGGCCGCGAGGATGAGTTTCTCGCGGATCGCGTGCGGCGCGAGTGCCCAGCCGACACGGAACCCGGGCGCGAGCGTCTTCGAGAACGAACCCAGGTAGATGACCCCCTCGGGGTCGAGCGAACGGAGCGCGTTCGGTGCCGGCTCGTCGAAGTGCAGCAGCCCGTAGGGGTTGTCCTCGAGCACCAGGATCTCGTTCGCCCGGCAGATCTCGAGGATCTCGGGCCGGCGCTCGGCCGACAGCGTCACCCCGGCCGGGTTGTGGAAGTTCGGGATCGTGTACAGGAACTTGATGCGCCGACCCTGCCCGCGCAGGTGCGCGATGGTCTGGCGCAGCGCCTCGGGGATGAGCCCGTTCTCGTCCATCGCGACGTGCACCACCGACGCCTGGTAGGAGCGGAACACCCCCATCGCGCCGACGTACGACGGCGCCTCGGCGAGCACGACGTCGCCAGGATCGAGGAACAGCTTCGCGACGAAGTCGAGCGCCTGCTGCGACCCGGTCGACGTCACGACGTTGTCGACCGTGCCGTCGATGCCCTCGATCGCCATCACCTCGAGGATCTGCTCGCGGAGCACCGGAACGCCCGCTCCCCCGCCGTACTGGAGGGCGACGGGGCCCTGCTCGCGCATGACCTTGTCCATCGACGACGTGATCAGGTCCTGCGGCAGCGCCGAGACGAACGGCATGCCGCCGGCGAGCGAGACGACCTCGGGGCGCGAGGCGACGGCGAAGAGGGCCCGGACTTCTGAGGCGGCGAACCCGGCGGCTCGCTCGGCGTAATTCGCGTACCAGGGGTCGAGATTGTTGCCGGTCCGCTGGGGGACGCCGTCAGAGGTCACTGCGCTATCCGTTCTGCTCAGGAGTTCCATGCTAGTTGCCGGAGAACCGGCGGATCGACGGGTTACGGGAGCCCGTGTCCGAGCGCGGTGCACGCGGCACGAGGCATCCCGCTACGACGAAGGACCCGCCCGGCTGGTGCCGGACGGGTCCTTCGTACGATGCGACCGCCGACTACGAGATGTAGGCGGCGAGGTCGGCCTCGAGGGCCGGCTTTGGCTTGGCGCCGACGAAGCTCTTGACGACCTCGCCGCCCTGGAACACCTTGAACGCGGGGATCGCGGTGATCTGGTACTTCATGGCGAGGCTCGGGTGCTCGTCGACGTTGAGCTTGACGATGTCGATCTTGTCGGCGTGCTCGGTCGCGATCTGGTCGAGGATCGGGCTGACCGCGCGGCACGGCCCGCACCACTCGGCCCAGAAGTCGACGATCACGGGCTTGTCGTTCTTGAGCACCTCCTGCTCGAAGGTGGCCTCGGTCACAGCGCGTGCGCTCATTGCGTTCTCCTTGGTTGAAACGTCGTGATACCGGCTGATCCGGTGTCGATGGGATGCCTCGTGTCAGTCGACGACGGCGAACTCGCTCTCGAGCACGGCCTCGGCCGCGTTCTCGTTGCCGATCGAGGCGAGGTAGTGCTCGGCGTCGAGCGCGGCGGCCGCGCCCGAACCGGCGGCGGTGATCGCCTGGCGGTAGTGCGGGTCGATGACGTCGCCGGCGGCGAACACGCCCTCGATGCTCGTCTTGGAGCTGCGGCCGGCGACCGCGACCGTGCCTTCGGGCGTCAAGTCGAGCTTGCCGTGCACGAGGTGCGTGCGGGGGTCGTTGCCGATCGCGACGAACAGGCCGTCGAGCGGCAGGTCGCGCTCCGCGCCGGTCTCGGTGTCGCGCAGCGTGACACCGGTCACGGCGGTTTCACCGAGCAGGCGGGCGACCTCGGCATTCCAGATGAACTCGATCTTCTCGTTGTCGAAGGCCCGCTGCTGCATGATCTTCGACGCCTTGAGCGAGTCGCGGCGGTGGATCACGTAGACCTTGTCGGCGAAGCGGGTGAGGAACGTCGCCTCCTCCATCGCCGAGTCGCCGCCGCCGACGACCGCGATCGTCTTCTGGCGGAAGAAGAAGCCGTCGCAGGTCGCGCACCACGACAGGCCGTGGCCGGAGAGCACGTCTTCCTCGGGCAGGCCGAGCTTGCGATAGGCCGAGCCCGTGGCGTAGATGATCGTGCGCGCCTCTTCGACGCCGCCGTTGCCGAGCTTGACGCGCTTGACGGGACCCTCGAGCTCGAGCTCGACCACGTCGTCGTACACGACCTCGGTGCCGAAGCGCTCGGCCTGCTGCTGGAACGCCGTCATGAGGTCGGGGCCCATGATGCCCTCGGGGAAGCCGGGGTAGTTCTCGACCTCGGTGGTGTTCATGAGCTCACCGCCGATCTCGACGGAACTCGCGATGAGCAGGGGTTTCAGCTGCGCGCGGGCCGCATAGATCGCGGCGGTGAACCCGGCCGGGCCCGAACCGATGATGATGATGTCGCGCAACGGGTGCTCCCTCTCGTGCAAGTGGCATCCGAGGCATCCGGATGTCACGCCATGGTCAACACAGTCTAGGCGTCGCGTATTCCGGCGGCCCGAACGCGACGCCCGTGTGACGGATGCCGCGGCCGACGCGCGATCCCGGACGTCAGCGCCGACGGAGTCGGGCGAGTGCCGGTTCGGCGAAGCCGCGGAACTCGGGCGAGCGCAGCAGCCAGAGGCCGCCGAAGTACAGCGCCGACATCACGGCACCGATGACGACCATCGAGACGATGGCGCCGAACCTGCCGGACACGGCGAAACCGCCTTGGCTGGTTCCGCCGAGCACGACGAGCAGCACGAGGCCCGCGGCGACCGGGAGGACGAGCGCGATGAGCGAGCGGACGATCGCCACCCCGATCCGTCGACCGTCAAGGGTGGTCAGCCGACGACGCAGCAGCAGTGTCGCGAGGATGAACTGCGCGATGACGGCGACGGTGGTCGCGAGCGCGACGCCGACGCCGATCCAGGGGAGCGGCAGGATGAGGCAGGTGAACGCGGCGATCGTGAACACGACCACTTGGAAGAGCGTGAAGAAGAAGGGCGTGCGGGTGTCGTTGAGCGCGTAGAACGTGCGCTGCACGACGAACAGCAGGCTGAACGGCACGAGTCCGAGGGCGAAGGCGATGAGGATGTTGCCGATCGCGGATGCCGCGGCCAGTCCGGTCTGGAACACCGCGCCGAACGGGTACGCGACGACCATGAGTCCTGCTGCCGCGAGCATGAGGATGACGAGGACGCCGCGAATCGCACTGGAGAGATCGGAGCGGACCTCACCGAGATCGTCGCGGGCGGCGTGTTCGCTCATGCGCGTGAAGTAGGCGGTCGCGATCGAGACCGTGATGACCGAGTGCGGCAGCATGAAGACGAGCCAGGCGGTGTCGACTGCTGCGACCGATGCGCCGTAGCCGGACGCGATGGACAGCACGCGCGACTGCACGATGCCGGCGAAGGTCGTGAGCAGCAGCATGCCGAAGGTCCAGCCGGCGAGCTTGCCGGCCGCGCGCAGGCCAGCGCCCCGCCAGGCGAAGTCGGGCCGGAAGCGGAGGCCCACGCGACGCCAGAACCAGAACAGCACGAGCGCCTGCACGGCGATGCCGAGCGTCGCAGAGCCGGCGAGCAGCGCGACCATGCCGCTCGTCCAGTCCGCGACCTCGCGCTGGCCGTCGGGGTCGAAGCCGTAGATCAGGCCGAAGACGAGGAGGCCGGCGATGGCCACCACGTTGTTGAGCACCGGTACCCAGGTGAACGGGCCGAAGCTGCGGCGGGCGTTGAGCACCTCGCCGAGCAGCGTGTAGAGGCCGTAGAAGAAGATCTGCGGCATGCACCACCACGCGAAGGCGATGGCAAGCGGCAGCATCGTCTTGTTCGTGCCGGCGTAGAGCGTGGTGAGCAGCGGGGCCAGTGCCGTGGCGACGACCGTCGCACCGAGCAGGATCACCATCGCGAGGGTCAGCAGCTTGTTGATGTAGCCGCTTCCGCCGTCGGCGTGTGCCGAGGCACGGACGATCTGCGGAACGAGCACGGCGCTCAGGACGCCGCCCGCGACGATGACGTAGACGGTGTTCGGCAGCCCGTTCGCCACGGCGAACGCGTCACCGCTGACCGAGCTGACGACACCGATGGTGCCCGCGAGCACGATCGCCTTGACGAACCCGAGGATGCGGGAGACGAGCGTTCCCGAGGCCAGGAACAGGCTCGCCTTGCCGATATGGTCGTCAGTCACGCTTCGGGTCCTCGTCGTCCTGGGTCTCGTCGGCGCGCTCTGCGGTGTCGACACCGGCTCGGGCGGTTTCGCGTTCTCCGGCATCGTCGCCGGCTTCGACCGCAGCCGCGGCATCCGCGATCTCCGCCGCGTCGGCGGCACCGCCGGCCTCCGCCGACTTCGCTACCCCGCTCTCCGCAATCGCACTGCTCGCCTCGGCCGCGCGCTGCTTGCGCCGGCGGCGGATGTTGCGCCAGATGCCGAACCCGAAGAAGAGCACGACGGCGGTGGCCAGGATGACGGCGCCGAGGCCCTCCCAGTCGGCCTGGACGTTGCCGCTGATGTAGACGGTACGGCCGATGGCGACCCCGGTCGGGGAGGCCAGCGAGATCGCGATGGTGACCTCGCCGCGGCCGACGCCGGCGGCGATCGGGACCTGCACCGTGCTGCGCGACTCGGCGGGGATCGTCTCGGTGACGCTCTCCTCGACCACCAGGCGACCGTTCGACGGGTCCGCCGACACGACGACCGTCACCGGGTACGGCAGCGCGTTGAGCACGGTGATCGGCAACGGCGACTCGCGGGCGAAGATGTTGACGCTCGACGACGGCACGACCGAGACGCCCGCGAGCGTCGCTCGGCGGTCGGCCAGCCACTGGGCGGCCGCCGCGTCCCAGGCAGCGGGGTCGGCGAGCCAGGCGACGTCGAACAGCGCGAGCAGGTCGCGGCGCACCGGGCCGGTGAGGAGGCGCGGATCGTCGAGCACGGTCGAGAACTGGCCCACCTCGGCCTCGAGGTCGAGCATGCGCTGAGCGGTCGTCGTGCGCTGCGGGTCCTCCTGTTCGTCGACCAGCGTGCGCGCCACCGGCGGAGCCCCGATCGCTCCGGCGAGGCCGGTCGGCTGCACCGACGCGTCGTTCGTCAGCTGCCCGAGCGTCGCGGCCACCCGCACGGAGTGCTCGCCCGCATCGCGGTCGAAGGTCGCGAGCAGGGCCGGCCCGCCCGCGGCCGGCGCGACGGCGAACTCGGCGAGCAGCTGCCCCGTCGCCGAGCGCCACGCCGTGTCACTTCCGGCAGCGGATGCCTCGCGCAACGGCGCGGTGATCCTCGCGTCGGCGACGAGTGCCGTCGAGCCGTCGATCGAGGCCGTCGCGGAGACGGCCGAGTCGGTGGGCGCGACGTTGCCGGGAGCGAGGATCGTCGTCGTGAGACCGGCGGCGTCGAGTCGGCCGAGGTCGCCGGTGGCGACGGTGTCGTCGGCCGGCCAGGCGAGATCGGTGCGGGTGTACGGCCACTCGAGCAGCGCCTCGGTCGATGGCACCTCGCCGGGCACCGCCGGCGTCTCGGTCGGCGTCGGCGTCGGCGTGTCGGCAGGGCCGTCGGTGGGCGTCGTCGTCGCGGGGAGGGTGGCCGGCACGGTCGCGTCGGCCGTGGGCGTCGGTTCGTCGATCGGCGCCTGTTCGCCTTCATCCGTGCCGGGCTCGGGTTCGATCGGCGTCGTGAACGACGACGGGTCGAGCACGTCGCTGAAACTCGTGGGCGCGAGCATCGTGGTCAGTCCGAGCTGCGCCTGCAGCGCGACATCCGCGTCGGCGTAGGCCAGGGGGAAGATCTCGTTCGTGACCGTGCCCAGCCGTGCGAGCCACGCGGTCGCCGACTCGGGAGCGGCGCTGCCGAGCGCACGGATCGACGCGATGATGCGCGGGTCGATGCCGATGGCGACGGGCCGGTCGGCGACGGCGTCGAGCTGCCGGCTGAGGAGGCCGAGCGGCGCCGTCCACTCCTCGAGGGTCGCGGCGTCGATCATGCCCGTCGTCTGCTCGGGGATGGTGAGCGGATACGCGAACGCGACCGTGGTCTTCGCGCCGGCGGTGCCCGTGGGCGTCGCGAACGCGTCGGCGCCGGTCGCGACGACCGTGCCGTCGACGACGAGCTCCGCGCCGAGCCCGATGACGGGCGCTGTGGGGTCACCGAGCGCGCTCGACGGGACCGTGAACGTGACCGTGGTCGATCCGCCGGCACTCGTCGCGCGGGACTCGGCCGTGCCGAGCTCGACGGCGGACGGCGGCGTGCCGTCGCCGACCCCGAACCAGGCGTCGAGTTCGTCGGCGTCGTCGATCGGCTCCTCGGCCCGGGTCAGCCGCAGCGTGCCGGCGGCGAGCTGCTCGGCCGTGGCGTTGTCGAGCTCGACCTGCACGGTGAGCGGACTGCGGGGGTCGATCGTCGTCGACGTCGCGGGCGCGAGGTGCAGCCTGACGCCCTCCGCCTCGGCGGACGCAACGGCTTCGGCCTGCGCACGTGCCTGCGCTGAGGCGGCGTCGCCGATCCCGGCCGACGAGGCTCCGCCGGAGAGGGCGAGCGCGCCGAGGGGGGCGGCGATCACCGCGATCACCGAGGCGGCGGCGACGCCGAGCACGACGCCCCGACGGTGGGTGAGCCGATCGCCGCGCGCGCGCGCAGGGGTCGAGTCGGCTGCCATGCAGGCGATTCTACGGGTCGGGGGCGGGGCATCCGCTCGGAACGGCGGCGCACGACGCCCGCTTAACATAGGGGGCATGCAGAGTGTCGCGACAGCCCTCGACCGTTTGGCCGAGTCGGCGGCCTCGCCGACCGTCGCACCGCTCGCGGCCGCCTTCGAGCGCGCCGGACGGGAACTCGCGCTCGTCGGCGGGCCCGTGCGCGACGCCTTCCTCGGGCGGTCCACGAACGACCTCGACTTCACGACGGATGCGACGCCCGACGAGATCCTCGCGATCGTCAAGCCGATCGCCGAGGCGCACTGGGACATCGGCCGCCAGTTCGGCACGATCGGCGCGAAGATCGCCGGCGAGACCGTCGAGATCACGACGTACCGGGCCGACTCGTACGACGGCGAGTCGCGCAAGCCCGAGGTCGTCTTCGGCGACTCGCTCGAGGGCGACCTCACCCGCCGCGACTTCACCGTCAACTCGCTCGCGCTGCGCCTGCCCCGGCTCGAGCTCGTCGACCCGTCGGGCGGCATCGAAGACCTCCTCGCCGGGGTGCTGCGCACGCCCTCCGCGCCCGAGCAGTCGTTCGGCGACGACCCGCTCCGCATGATGCGCGCCGCACGGTTCGCCGCCCAGCTCGGCTTCGACGTCGAGGAGGGCACGCTCTCGGCGATGTCGGCGCTCGCACCCGAGATCGACCGCATCTCGGCCGAGCGCGTTCGCGACGAGCTGTCGAAACTGCTGTCGACGAGGTCGCCGGCCCGAGGCATCCGCCTGCTCGTCGACACCGGGCTCGCCGATCGCGTGCTGCCAGAGGTGCCGGCGCTGCGCCTCGAACGCGACGAGCACCACCGCCACAAGGACGTCTACGAGCACAGCCTCACCGTGCTCGAGCAGGCCATCGACTACGAGATCTCGCGCGGCGTGCTCGAATCGCCCGACCTCGTCGTCCGCCTCGCCGCGCTGCTGCACGACATCGGCAAGCCCGCCACCCGCCGGTACGAGTCGGGCGGGGCGGTGAGCTTCCACCACCACGACGTCGTCGGCTCGAAGCTCGCGAAGAAGCGCCTGCGGGCGCTGCGGTTCGACAACGACACCGTTGCGGCGGTCGGGCGGCTCGTCGAGCTGCACCTGCGATTCTTCGGCTACGCGGATGCCTCGTGGTCGGACTCGGCCGTGCGCCGCTACGTGCGCGACGCGGGGTCGGACGAGCAGCTCGAGCGCCTGCACATCCTGTCGCGGGCCGATGTGACGACCCGCAATCGCCGCAAGGCCGACCAGCTCGCATTCGCGTACGACGACCTCGAGGAGCGCATCGCCCGGCTCGCCGAGGAGGAGGAGCTCGCCTCGGTACGGCCCGAACTCGACGGCCAGCAGATCATGGCCGCGCTCGGCATCCGGCCGGGCCCGGTGGTCGGCGAGGCGTACAAGTACCTGCTCGACGTGCGGCTCGACGAGGGTCCGATCGGCGAGGAGGCCGCGCGCGAGCGCCTGCTCGCCTGGTGGGCCGCGCGCGAGCAGTAGCGGGCGCCGGGCGCGCAGCGCGCGCCGCGCGGCGGCCACGCGAGTGTGACCGTTTCGACCGAGCGTGGCGGCGAGACCGGCAACCTTCGGCGGGCCCGGCAACGCTCGCCGCGCACGCGTCGTCGTCACTGGTCCTCCACACCGGATGCTTCGGCCAGACGGTGCACGGAGCGGGTTCAGTCGCGGGCGGAGGTGGCGATTCGTGCCAGCGTTGCGGCGTGGATTCAACGGACCGGCGCCGGGCAGAGCTCGTCACGACGCGGGCGCTCGCGCTCGAAGGACGCGACCCGCGAGCGAGTTCGGGCGAGCTCACGCGCCTGCGCCGCGGTGTCTTCGTGAACTCGGAGACGTGGCGGTCGGCGGGACACGACGAGCGATACCTGATGAGGGTGAGCGCCGTGCTCGAGACGCGGCGAGTCGATGCGGTGCTCTGCAACGTGTCGGCCGGCGTCGTCTGGGGCCTGCCGATCGTCGGCCCGCACCACGGCGCCGTCCATCTCGTCGCGCCGGAGCGCTCCGGGGTCCGCAGCAAGAACGGCGTCACGTGGCACCACGAGCCGGTCGCCGACGAGGAGACCGTCGAGCACGACGGGTTCCTCGTGACGAGCTTCCGGCGAACCGTCGTGGACCTCGTACGGGCGCTCCCGTTCGCCGCGGCGGTCGCGGTCGTCGACGTGGCGCTCGGCGCGGCGACGATGCATCCGCATCATCCGGCGCTCGCGGGCGTCTCGCGCGAGCACCTGCTCGAGGCGATCGAGGCGATTCCCGGGCGGCGCGGGGTGCGCTCGGCGCGCATCGCCGTGGCGTTCGGCGACCCCAGGTCGGGCTCGCCCGGTGAATCGGTCAGTCGCGCGAACATGCATCTGCTCGGCTACCCGGCACCCGAGCTGCAGGTCGCATTCCCACGACCAGGAGGCGGTCGCGACATCGTCGACTTCGACTGGACGGAGTTCGGGGTGTTCGGCGAATTCGACGGACGCGGCAAGTACGTTCGGCCCGAGTACCTGAAGGGGCGCACGACGGCCGAGGCGGTGCTGCTCGAGAAGGAGCGTGAGAACCGCGTGCGTCATCATCGCCCGTTCGGAGCCCGTTGGGACTGGACGGCGGCCGTACGGCCCCCACTGCTCGACGCCGAACTCCGCCGTGCGGGGCTGCGCCCGCTCCGCGAGCGGCGGTGACGGTGTTGCTCTTCCGCTCGCACCGCACGAGTGTGGCCTTTCCAGCCGAGAAGTACCCCCCTCGCGGCGACGCTCGGTCGAAACGGGAACATTCGCGGGTGCGGGTGCGGGTGCGGGTGCGGGCTCGAATGGCGCGAGCGCGAGGCATCCGTTACCATTGACAGGTTGCCCGTGTGCCGCATTGCGCGGCCTCCACGACGCGACGTATGCACAACCCTCCTGCTGCAGAGATCCTGTAGCCGCTGAGTCCGAAGGAGGTGGGTTAGTCATGCACCAGTACGAGCTGATGGTCATCCTCGATCCCGAGATCGACGAGCGCACCGTTGCTCCCAGCCTTGACAAGTTCCTCAACGTCATCCGTAACGATGGCGGCACCGTCGACAAGGTCGACATCTGGGGACGTCGTCGCCTGGCCTACGAGATCAACAAGAAGTCCGAGGGCATCTACGCCGTCGTCGACTTCACCGCCGAGTCGGCGACCACCAACGAGCTCGACCGCCAGCTGAACCTCAGCGAGGCCGTCATGCGCACGAAGGTGCTCCGCGCCGAAGAGGCGATCGCCCAGGTCGCCGCGTACGCCAAGGCGCAGGAGGCGAAGGCCGCCAAGAAGGCCGCCGCCGCTGCGAAGAAGGACGCCTAGTCCCCATGGCCGGCGAGACCATCATCACCGTGGTGGGCAACCTCACTGCAGATCCCGAGCTGCGCTACACGCAGAACGGTCTGGCGGTTGCCAACTTCACCATCGCCTCCACTCCTCGTACGTTCGACCGTCAGGCGAACGAGTGGAAGGACGGTGAAGCGCTGTTCCTGCGCGCGAGCTGCTGGCGTGAATTCGCCGAGCACGTCGCCGGATCGCTCACCAAGGGTTCTCGGGTCATCGCTTCCGGGCGTCTCAAGCAGCGTTCCTACGAGACGAAGGAAGGCGAGAAGCGCACCACCATCGAGCTGGAGGTCGACGAGATCGGCCCCTCGCTCCGGTACGCGACCGCCCAGGTCACTCGAGCGCAGTCGAACCGCGGTGCGGTCGGCGGCGGCGGCTCCTTCGGGGGCGGCCAGTCCGACGACGCGTGGGCTCCCAGCGCGCCGGCTTCCGCCCCTCAGGGCGGCGGCGGCGACGTGTGGAACACCCCCGGCACCAACTACGGCGACGAGACGCCCTTCTAACACTCACGCGGGTGAGTGAGGCGGCCGGGCCGCCCACCGACACCCGCAACATCTAGACAGGATCAGAAATGGCTGGAAAGAGCAGCGGCGACCGCCGCAAGCCTCGCGGCGGCAAGGGCGCGAAGAACGCCGCCCCCGCGAAGTCCATCAAGGTCGGCGTCATCGACTACAAGGATGTCGCCACCCTTCGCAAGTTCATCTCGGAGCGCGGCAAGATCCGTGCCCGTCGCATCACCGGCGTCTCCGTGCAGGAACAGCGCCTCATCGCCCGCGCCGTGAAGAACGCGCGCGAGATGGCCCTCCTGCCCTACTCGGGCTCCGGCCGCTAAGGAGCACGACAATGGCAAAGGTTATTCTCACGCACGAGGTCACCGGCCTCGGCACGGCCGGCGACGTCGTCGAGGTCAAGAACGGCTACGCGCGCAACTACCTGGTTCCCCAGGGCTTCGCCACGCCGTGGACCCGCGGTGGCGAGAAGCAGGTCGAGCAGATCAAGGCGGCGCGTGCCGCTCGTGAGCTGCACTCGCTCGAAGACGCTCAGGCCCTCAAGGCCAAGCTCGAAGAGGGCAAGGTCCGGCTGGCCGTCAAGGCCGGCCTCGGCGGCCGTCTCTTCGGCTCGGTCAAGACGTCGGACGTCGCGGCTGCGGTCGAGGCCGCCGGCCTCGGCACGGTCGACAAGCGCAAGATCCAGATCCCGTCGCCGATCAAGTCGGTCGGCGACCACGAGGCGACGGTTCGTCTGCACGACGAGCTCACCGCGACGATCACCCTCCAGGTGGTCGCCGCGAAGTAGCCTTCGCAACGATCGCGAGCGGCGGTCGGGAGCTTCGGCTCCCGGCCGCCGCTTCGTCGTTTTCGGGGATGCCTCGGGCGGGCGCGGCACGGCGTCGGCGTCCCCCGTGGCGGGGCGCTCGGAGACCGTCGGAAGGGTCGCGTTTTCTACACCCGTTCGATGGTCGGCCGCAACCCCGCATGCGGGTTTCCTGAGATGGTTGTACACAGGTGGAGAACCGTGTGTGAAGATCTCGAAAAGAAGTTCTCCCCCACAGGTGTGGAATTCTTGAATCCCTGATCAAGTCAGAATTCAACCCGTGTAATTCACAAGAATTCCACAGTTGTCCACAGGCTGAGTGCACATGTTGGTCGGCGTTTCGCCCAGATTCTCCCCAGAGTTATCCACAGGCTGGCTTGTGCTGTGGACGAGCCTTCCATATCGTGAAGCAGCGTCCCTCGATCAGATGGTTCTCTCGCGGTCGCCGAGTCCATGTCAGTGGTCACGGCGAGGCTGAAGAGCGGGCGCGGGTCGCTCGCCCGCCCGAGCCGAATCGGAGGTCACCAAGTTGTCGATCGCGCACATCGGGCTCGCCGAACCGGTCGACGACGAGGGAGCCCGACGGGGCGAACGCGTTCCGCCGCACGACCTGCTCGCCGAACAGAGCGCGCTCGGCGGCATGATGCTCTCGAAAGACGCGGTCGCCGACGTCATCGAGACGATCCGCGGCGTCGACTTCTACGTGCCCAAGCACGAGGTCATCTTCAACGCCCTCCTGACGCTCTATTCGCACGGCGAGCCGACCGACGTCATCGCCGTGACCGACGAGCTCACGAAGACGGGCGACCTGCAGCGCGCCGGCGGTGTCGAGTACCTGCACACGCTCACGAGCCTCGTGCCGACCGCGGCGAACGCCGGCTTCTACGCCTCGATCGTCGCCGAACGCGCGCTGCTGCGCCGCCTCGTCGAGGCGGGCACCCGCATCGTGCAGATGGGCTACCAGGGCGAGGGCGAGGTCGTCGACCTCGTCAACAACGCGCAGGCCGAGATCTACTCGGTCACCGGCTCGGTCGAGACCGAAGACTACGTGCCCCTCTCCGACGCGATCGGCGTCGCGATCGACGAGATCGAGGCCGCGAAGCACACCGACGGCAAGATGGTCGGCGTGCCGACCGGCTTCGCCGATCTCGACGACCTGACCAACGGCTTCCACCCCGGGCAGATGATCATCGTCGCCGCCCGACCCGCGATGGGAAAGTCGACGCTCGCGCTCGACTTCGCTCGGGCTGCGGCGATCACGAACGACCTGCCTGCCGTGTTCTTCTCCCTCGAGATGGGCAAGAGCGAGATCGCGATGCGCCTGCTCTCGGCCGAGGCATCCGTGCCGCTGCAGAACATGCGCAAGGGCACCGTCGACTCGCGCGACTGGACCACCATCGCCTCGACCCGCGGTCGCATCAACGATGCCCCGCTCTACATCGACGACTCGCCGAACATGACGCTCGTCGAGATCCGCGCGAAGTGCCGCAGGCTCAAGCAGCGCGTCGGGCTCAAGATGGTGGTCATCGACTACCTGCAGCTCATGACGAGCGGCAAGCGCGTCGAGAGCCGCCAGCAAGAGGTGTCGGAGTTCTCGCGTGCGCTGAAGCTGCTCGCGAAGGAGCTGCAGGTGCCGGTCATCGCGCTGTCGCAGCTGAACCGTGGCCCCGAGCAGCGTGCCGACAAGATGCCCGCGATCAGCGACCTGCGCGAGTCGGGTTCGATCGAGCAGGACGCCGACATGGTCATCCTGCTGCACCGCGAGGCCGCCTACGAGCGAGACAGCCCCCGTGCCGGCGAGGCCGACCTGATCGTGGCGAAGCACCGAAACGGTCCGACGCGTACGATCACGGTCGCCTTCCACGGGCACTTCTCGCGGTTCGCCGACATGGTGCAGGTGTAGCCGGGCCGTTTTGACGGGTGACTGACTAGGTTGTCTTAGCGCCACGTAGATTGTCCCGTTTGGCGATTGGGACAACCTAGATGGCGGAGCGTGGCGGTGAGCTCGATGTAGGTTCTCAGTGAAGGGGCAGACTCTCAGATGGGGAGCGCGACTGATCCGCACCGTCGGGAACTACAGGCCATATGAACGATGCGCTGACGGCAGAGGACGAGCCCGAGGAGTTCAGGCGACAGCGTGCCTTCTTGATGGAGACTGCGCCACTGCTCGCTGAGGACTTCCTTCGTGCCGCGCGCGAGAGTCGTCAAGCCCGCGCAGAGAAGGACACGGCGTTTGCCGAGGATATCTCCCATATCTGGGCTCGTGGCTGGACCGTCGTCGACGCGGTCATCAACTCGATGGAGCAGAGCGCGGCGCTCATGTTTCCCCGTTCGGAGCTCAAGGATGCCCATTCAGACACGCGCGAAGCTCTGTTGCTCCTCCAATGTGCGGCGACGCTGACCCTAAGGGAGATTCGTGAACTCCTGCGCGCTGGCTACCTTGCGGGGGCGGCCGCTCGCTGGCGGGCGCTCCACGAGACTGCGGTGACAGCCATTGCTGTGGCTGAAGGTGGCGCGCAAATCGCGAGGCGCTACCTAGACCACGGTATTGTCACCCAGCTCACGCGACTGGAGGAGTTTTATCGGCAGCCTCATCCGGACGCGCCATCAGACGAGGAGCGCGCCGAGCGTATGGCGCTTGTGGCCGATCTCACTCGAGCTCACACGCTGGCCGATGAGCCAATGGGCTTCGCTAGACCGTACGCCTGGGCGACGCCACTGATGAAGCGCAGACGGGACGGGAAGTACTTGGAGCCAACGTTCACGCGACTCGAAGAACTCACGCGACAGTCCAACATGCGACTCCTCGTGCAACATGGCGCTCACGGACATGTGCACGGCGACGCGGGAGCAGTTCGTACATCGGTTCTGCGCAACGGCGTCGAACTCCTGGCTGGTCCGAGGACTGACGAGATCCCCACGGTCGCTGTACCGACCCTACGCTCCATCGCAGTCGTCGCAGGGGCAACGCACATGGGGTTCGAACCGGAGCTCAATGAGTTCGGCAAGCTCATCTGTCTTACCGGTGCCGCCCTCGCCGATCTTGCGATGCGCGGTGTCGATGCGTTCAAGGGCGTTCCGCCTGGGTAGTCGATTCGAGGCCCCATACCTGCCGGACGAGGACGACTGGGATCGAGGCTGGCGAGCCCGTTCGATTGTCAAGACGGTCGCCGCTACTGGCGTCGAAACCGTCGTCTGGATCGACGATATGGCTGTGCGTTCGACGTTGATGCGAGGTCTGGCGCGCGCCGGGCTCGAACCAGCCGTGCTCGTGATCCGGCCCGACAAGTACACGGGCGTGACATTGCGACAGGTGCGTCACGCTGCCCGATTCATCGACAAACAGCGGCGGCCAGATTGACGCTCAACTGGACGGTGACGTTGATCTCGCCACCCTGTGCCGTCAGTTCAACGACGTCGACAACGACGACGAACCGGTCATAGATGACCGCGAGGTTGCCGGTCCCTTCTCGTCGAGCGCCCCGGTGATTGCCACCGGTTCGCGGTAGTCGTCAGCTGCGAGCAGGATCGAGGACACGATCCGCACTGCATAGCTGCTGCCTTATCCGCTGCCTCGTCCGACAGGGGGAGCATGCCGCAGCAAGCGCTTCCAGATCTGGACGCGCCCAAATAGATGTAGTCCTTGACGCGGGCGCCGTGGTGCTGTTGTATCGGTTTAGTAAACGTGCACCTTCGCGGCCGAGGACGCACATCGGACAGAGAAGTCAGGATGGTTACGCATGTTGAAGTCCAGATCGCGGGCACAATCAGCAGCTCGCATTCGTCGCTCCATCGCCTCAGCCGCGGGTTTCGCTCTCGTAGGCGGCGTGCTCGTCGCACCGATGGCCGCCACTCCCGCATACGCCGATCCGCCGCCGTCCCCCGGCCCGCTCGCTGAGGGCGACGTCATCTACCAGGTGCTCGTCGACCGATTCAAGGACGGCGACGCCACCAACAACGACCAGGGTGCTGGTGAGTACGACCCCGACGACCTCGGCTTCTACCACGGCGGCGACTGGGCCGGGCTGACAGACGAGCTCGACTACATCGCCGACCTCGGCGTCACGGCCATCTGGCTCTCGCCGGTATCCGAGCAGCAACCGCTCTCGCGCGACGGTCTCGAGGCGAGCTATCACGGCTACTTCACGAAGGACTTCGCGACGCCGAATGAACACTTCGGCGACACCGCGGAGCTGCAGACCCTCATCGACACGGCACACGGCCTGGGGCTGAAGATGATCCTCGATGTGGTGCCGAACCACACTGCCGACTACCTCGCGGGGACGTCGACGACGTACTCGCCGAGCACCTACAAGCCGGCGAGCCCGCTCGACAACTCCTCCTATTTCCACCACAACGGTGACTGCCTGTTCAACGGCCTGGAGACGCAGACGCAGATCGAAAATTGCGACCTCGGCGGGCTCGACGACCTGGACCAGTCCAACACGACGGTGTCCAACTACCTGATGACCACGTACAAGGACTGGGTCGACCTCGGCTTCGACGGCATCCGCGTCGACGCGGCACGCTCCGTGCCGAAGCCCTGGCTCGAGGACTTCGAGACTGAGATGGGCGTGCCCACCTTCGGCGAAGTCTTCGTCGGCGACGTGGACTACGTCTCTGAATACCAGGACTACGAGTGGGGTGTGCTCGACTTCCCATACTTCTTCACCGTCCGGGAGGCGTTCTCAGCTGACACGAACATGAACGCCCTTGGTGACCTCTTCGATCAGGACTACAAGTATGCCAACCCGAACCGGCTCGAGACGTTCTTGGACAACCACGACCGGGCGCGCTTCCTCACCTGGGCGGACGACAATTATCAGCGACTCCGGTCGGGGCTGACCTTCCTCCTGACCAGCCGCGGCATCCCCGTGATCTACTACGGCACCGAGCAGGCCGACGACGGCAACGGCAACCCGTACGAGGTGCCGATCGCCAACAAGGACAATCGCAAGGACATGACGAGTTTCGACCAGACGTCGAACCTGTACAAGCACATCCAGCGGTTGACCACCATCAAGAAGGCCTACCCCGCTCTCCAGGTCGGGACCCAGCGGGAAATGTGGTCGGACACCAACGTGTACGGGTTCTCCCGTCGCGTCGACAGCACCGGAGCCGAGGCGATCACGATCTCCTCGAACTCGTGGACGACGCAGAACCGCACGATTCCGCTGCGAGCGGAGAGCTCGATCGCGGTCGGCACAGTGCTCACCAACCTCATGAACACCAGCGACACGGTCACAGTCACGTCCGGCGGTGCGACAGGGAAGCAGATCACCGTGAGTATGGGCGAACACGAGACGAAGGTCTACGCACCCGGCACACCGGTGTCGACGTACAGCCCTGAAGCGCGCAACACCACCAAGATCCGGGTGCACTACAACACCGGTCTGGGCCACTCGATCACCATCCGCGGCGACGAGTACCCGTTCACGTGGACGGACGGTCGCGGCGCTCGAAACGTGGCTACCGATATCTGGGAGTTCGAGCTCGAGCGCATCCCAGACGGCGAGACCTTCGAGTTCAAGCCCCTGATCGACGACGTCACCTGGTCGACCGGCGGCAACTACTCGGGCACCGGCGGAGACGTGATCGACATCTATCCGACCTTCTAGGCCCAATCGACCCCGTCCGGGCGGCGTGGCCGCAACCGACGCCGCCCGGACGGCCCCGAACAGAATCAGGACAACCCGATGACACCAACCCTCGCGGCACACACCGCCGGCCCAGGGAACCCATTCATGGACGCATCCCGCACGGAGCGGATCGTGGCTCCCTCCACAGCCACACGCTGGTGGGAGGACGCCGTCGTCTACCAGGTGTACGTGCGCTCCTTCCGAGACAGCAACGGCGACGGAATCGGAGATCTCCCCGGCATCCGGTCGGCGCTCCCGGACCTCGCCTCGCTCGGTGTCGACGCCATCTGGCTGAACCCGTGCTACGCGTCGCCGCAGCGAGACCATGGCTACGACATCGCCGACTACTTCGCGATCGATCCTGCATATGGCGAGGTGGACGACCTCGCGCGACTGGTCGAAGACGCGCACGCCCGTGGCATCCGGGTCCTCATGGACATGGTCGCGAACCATTGTTCCGACCAGCACGACTGGTTCAAAGCAGCGTTGCTTGCAGCCCCGGGAAGCCCAGAGCGGGAGCGCTTCATCTTCCGAGACGGCCGGGGTGCCGACGGAGCCCAGCCGCCGAACAACTGGCAGAGCGTCTTCGGCGGGCCAGCATGGACGCGCATCATCGAGGCGGACGGTCGACCCGGACAGTGGTACCTCCACGCGTTCGACCGCGCGCAGCCGGACTTCAACTGGAGAAACCCGGAGGTGGCCGCATACTTCGATGAGGTGCTCACGTTCTGGTTCGGACTTGGCGTGGACGGCTTCCGGATCGACGTGGCGCACGGACACGTCAAATCCGTCGAACTCGCCGACTGGCCCGGCGCCGAGGACGGCTCGGGCGGCCACAACTACGACATGTGGGACCAACCCGAAGTGCACGACATCTTCCGTTCATGGCGCGCGATCGGCGACCGTCACCCCGAGCCGAAGTACTTCGTCGGAGAGATCTGGGTCCCGTCGGTCGAACGGCTCGGCGCCTATCTCCGCCCCGACGAGCTGCACCAGGCGTTCAGCTTCGAGCTACTCGTGCAGCCGTGGGACGGCCCTCGCCTGCGTGCCGCGATCGAGACCGGGCTGGCCACCGCTTCGGCGGACGGTGGCGCGCCGGCCTGGACGCTCTCGAACCACGACGTGCACCGGACGGTGACCCGGTACGGGCAGGAGCAATCGCTCGACGCACCGGAGCCGACCGACATGATCGCGGCGGCCCGCCGGCGCGGAACAGTGGACCTCGACCGCGGCATTCGCCGGGCACGCGCCGCGGCGGCGCTCCTGCTCGCACTCCCCGGGACCGCGTACCTGTACCAAGGGGAGGAACTCGGTCTCCCCGAGGTCCTCGATCTGCCCGACAGTGCGAGGCAGGATCCGATCTGGCTGCGCTCTGCTGGACGCGAGCTCGGCCGAGACGGATGCCGCGTTCCTCTGCCGTGGGCGGCCGGAGAACCGAACTTCGGCTTCACCCCTCAAGGTTCCGCAGCGCCGTGGCTCCCCCAACCGAACTGGTTCGAGGCCTTCGCCGCCGACACGCAGCAGGACGACCCCGACTCGACACTCCACCTCTACCAGCGACTCGTTCGGCAGCGCCGGGAACTCTTCAGAGGTTCCGAATCAATGACATGGCTGGAGACCGGCGACCCGCAGTTCCTCGCATTCACGCGAGGTGGCGGGGCATGCGTCGTCAACCTTGGCGTCCAGCCGGCGATCATCCCCTCGGAGTGGGGCTTCGGCCCCGTGATCGTGTCCACAGCAACTTCCGCGGGCGGCAGCGACGTCGTCCCGGTCGACAGCGCGGCTTGGTTCGCGCTCAGCCCCGCGCGTGCAGATGCGGCTGCCCACGCGACCCCCGGAGCCGGCTTCGGCTCGCAAGCACCAAACCTGCACACCGTGGCGCAGTAGCGCCGTTCATACCCAAGGAGCAATGATGCACCGCAGAACACTCACCATCGCCGCGATCGGCGCAGCCGTCGGACTGCTTGCACTCGCCGGCTGCAGCGCCGCCGGAGACGACGGTAGCGACGTGACCGAGGTCACCGTGTGGCACTACTGGGACGGCACCAACGCCGACACCTTCGACGCCATGGCGGAGGAGTACAACGCCGCCCACCCCGACGTGAAGATCAGCACGTCGAACGTGCCGAACGCTGACTTCCTCACCAAGCTTCGGGCATCGGCGACCTCGAAGACGCTCCCGGACATCGCGATCGGCGACCTCGTCTGGGTGCCGCAGATCGAACAGATCGGCTCGCTCGCCGATCTCTCCGACCTCCTTCCGGAGTCCACGATCGCTGACATCAACCCCGCGCTCACCTCCTTCGGGACGATCGACGGAAAGCAGGTCTCCGTCCCGGTGTCGGCGAACAACCTCGCCTACATGTACAACAAGACCCTGTTCGAAGAGGCTGGCCTCGATCCGGAGCAGCCCCCGACGACCTGGGAGGAGCTCATGACGGCGGGCAAGGCTGTGCTCGAGAAGACCGGCAAGCCCGGCTACGACCTGTTCACGCAAGCGGGCGACAACGGCGAGGGCCTGACCTGGAACTTTCAGGTCAACCTCTGGCAGGCCGGCGGCGAGTTCCTCACCGAGGACAACTCCGCGGCCGCGTTCAACACGCCCGAGGGCGAGAAGGCGCTGCAGTTCTGGGTCGACCTCATCGATTCCGGCGTGAGCCCGTACGCCAAGTGGGGCGAATTCGAGAAGGGTCAGGGCGGCTCCGCGCAGGAAGGCTCGTGGATGGTCGGCATCTGGGCGGCGGACCCGCCCTTCGATTTCGGGGTGGGCAAGGCCCCGTACCCCAGCGACGGAGTCCCCGCGACCAACCTCGGCGGCGAGCAGGCGATGGTCTTCGACAACTCAGACGCAGAGTCGAAGGCAGCCGCAGATTTCCTCGCCTGGTTCCTGGAGCCCGAACAGGTCACGAGCTGGAGTGAGACGACGGGCATGCTCCCGGTCACGAACTCCGTGGCCACGAGCAGCGACTACCTCGACTGGGTGAACACCACCGAGCCGCGGCTACTGCCGTACGTCGAGCAGATGGCCGACGCACACGCCCGTCCGAACACCCCCCTGTACCCGAAGATCTCCCTCGCCTTCGCTCAGGAGATCGAGACAGCGCTGAGCGGCCAGGCGAGTGTCGAGGACGCCCTCACCAACGCCGAAAAGGCCGTCAACGACGTCATCGCGAACGGCTGACACGATCCGTGACAATGACTAGCACCACCCGTCCGGGACGCGCGAGCGTCCCGGGCGGGCCCCCCCGAGCGACCCGAACGGACAAACCGCGTCGGCAGCGCCGCTATGAGCGCGAGCAGATCCTCACCGCGGTTCTCTTCCTCCTGCCCGCCCTCGCGGTGATCGGCGTATTCGTGCTCTACCCGATCGTCTCCGCCGGCTACATCAGCCTGACCTCCTGGAACGGGTTCGACCCGGTGAAGGAGTTCGTCGGCCTGGACAACTACATCCGCCTCGCCCAGGACCCCGAGTTCTGGAACAGCCTGCTCGTAACGTGCATCTACGCGGTCGGCGTATGCCTCCTCTCGGTCGCATCGGGCCTCACCATCGCCCTGCTCCTGGATGCACCGCTCCGCGGTCGCGGCTTTTACCGCGGCGTGTACTTCCTTCCGGCAGTGACGTCCTCCGTCGCCGCCGCGATCGTGTGGAGATACATGCTCGATCCGGCCGGCCTGGTCAACGCGCTGCTCGCCCAGATCGGTATCGAAGGGCCGAATTGGCTCCAGGACCGTTGGCTCGCGCTCGGTGCCCTCACGCTGCTCACCGTCTGGAAGAACCTGGGCTTCAACGCCGTGCTCTACCTGACCGCGCTGCAAGCACTCCCGCAAGGCGTGTTCGAAGCAGCGCAGCTCGACGGGGCGAACCTGACCCAACGGCTTCGCTTCCTCACGATTCCCCTTCTTGCGCCGATGACGTTCTTCGTCGTCGTGCAGGCGCTCATCACCAGCTTCCAGGCCTTCGACCTCGTCTACGTGCTGACCGGCGGTGGCCCGCAGGGCGGCACCGAGGTGCTTGGCATGCTCATGTACCGGGAGGCGTTCCGGCTCGGCGACTTCGGGTACGGCACCGCGATCGCGTTCGTCACTTTGTTCCTCGTGCTCGGCGTCACGCTCGTGCAGTGGCGCGCGTCGGGATCAGGAAGGTCGTCACTCCGATGAATCCACATCGCAGACTCGCGCTCGGCCGCCACCTCATCCTCATCCTGGGGGCGGGATTCGTCGTCGTCCCGTTCCTCTGGATGTTCACCACCTCGCTGCAGAGCCGCGCCGAAACGTACACGAACACCTCGATCCTGCCGACCTCATGGCATTGGGAGAACTACCTCCACGCGTGGGAGGCCGCACCCTTCGGCCAGTACTACCTGAACAGCATCATCATGGCCGTCGGGATCGTGGCGGGACATCTCGTGCTCGACGCCCTTGCGGCATACGCGTTCGCCCGGCTCGACTTCCCGTTCAAGAACGTGATCTTCGTGGTCCTGCTCGCCGCGCTGATGATCCCCACATTCGTGACGATCATCCCCGCCTACGCGATCGTCGCCGACCTCGGCTGGATCGACAGCTACGCCGGTCTCATCGTGCCCCGCCTGGCAGATGTCTTCGGAATCATCCTGCTCCGCCAGTACTTCGCCTCGATCCCGTTGGAACTCGAGGACGCGGCACGTATCGATGGATGCAGCCGCATCGGCACGTTCTTCCGAATCATCGTGCCGCTGTCCACCCCGGCATTCGCCACGCTCGGCATCTTCAGCTTCCTCTTCGCCTGGAACGACTTCCTCTGGCCGCTCCTCGTCACGAACACCGACGAGGTACGCACGATCCAGATCGGGCTCGCATCGTTCGTCGGACGCTACGGGACGAGCTGGAACTACCTGATGGCCGGGACCCTCACCGCGACGATCCCGAGCATCGTCGTCTTCCTCTTCTTCCAGCGCGCACTCGTGCGCGGAATCGCCTCGACCGGATTGAAAGACTGATGCCGACACCCGACTGGCTCGCCGACGCGACCTTTTACCAGATCTTCCCCGAGCGCTTCGCCAACGGCGACCCCACGCTCGACCCGCCAGGGGTCGAACCCTGGGGTGCAGAACCGACGCGCGAGAACTTCTTCGGCGGTGACTTCGCAGGCATCACCGAGCATCTCGATCACATCGTCTCGGTCGGCGCGAACGCGATCTATCTCACCCCGATCTTCGAGGCCGACACGAACCACCGGTACGACGCGAAGGACTACTTCACGATCGATCACCGACTCGGCGACCTCGACGCCTTCCGCCGCTTCCTCGACGCCGCCCACGACCGCGGGATCCGGGTCGTGCTCGACGCCGTGTTCAACCATTGCGGCGACGGCCATTGGGCGTTCCGTGACGTCGTCGAGAACGAGGCCTCATCCGAGTACGTCAACTGGTTCTCGGTCGAGGGCTTCCCCGTCACCCCCCATCCAACACCGAACTACCGCACGTGCTCGGGCTGCTATTACCTGCCGAAATGGAACGCATACAACCCCGAGGTGCGCGCGCATCACTATTCCGTCGCACGGTATTGGATCGGACAGGGCATCGACGGCTGGCGCCTCGACGTCCCGTACTTCATCAACCACACATTCTGGCGAGGCTTCCGTGACGTCGTCAAGGGCCTCGGCGACCAGTTGTACATCGTCGCCGAAGAGTGGCGCGACCCGGCGGAGTGGCTCCAAGGCGACCTCGCCGACGGCACGATGAACTACACACTCCGCGACCTCGTCCTCGGGTTCACCGCCGATGGCACGATTGACGCGCCGGCCTTCGCCGGGGGAATGAACGACCTTCGTGCCCGCATCCCCGACGGGTTCCACTTCGGCATGCTGAACCTGCTCGGCAGCCATGACACGGAGCGGCTTCTCACTCGCCACGATGGCAATGTGCCCGCCGCGCTCCGGGCGTATGCGCTGCTGTTCGCCGCCGAGGGCGCTCCGATGCTCTACTACGGCGACGAGATCGGGTTGACCGGAGAGAACGATCCCGGATGCCGCGGCACAATGCCGTGGAGCGAATCGGAATGGTCGCACGACCTCCTTGACGGCATCCGTTCCTTCAGCCGGGCGCGGGCGGAGCATCCGGTTCTTCGGCGGGGAGCCCAGGAGGTCCGTGCCTTCAACGGCGATACTGTCTTGATGATCAGGCGAGCAGAGGAAGGCGCTACCGCGGTCGCGATCGTCCACCGCGGGGACGGAGCCCGCATTCCGATCGCGGCGTTGCCCGAAATCGCCGCCGATCGCGTGTGGCGAGTCGTTGCCGGCGATGCGACACTCACCGAGGACGGTTCCCTCGTGCTCGGTGCCGGTGGAGTCGGCTACCTGAACGCGTCCACGAATGAGGCACGGCCATGAAGAACCGCAGAGTGACCATGCAAGACGTCGCCGACCGTGCGAACGTGTCGAAGACTGCCGTCTCCCTCGCATTCAACAACTCGAATCGGCTGGCGGAGGCCACGGTCAAGAACATCCTCGAGGCCGCCGCCGAACTCGGCTATTCGGGGGATCCGGCCGCACGGATGCTTCGAACGCGCCGCACCGACAGTCTCGGGCTGCTCCTTCCTCAACAGCTCGACAAGGTGCTCGAGAACCCCTACTACACACAATTCCTTCAGGGCATCGGACAGACGTGTCAGCGCG
This sequence comes from Agromyces sp. NPDC055658, assembly GCF_053618155.1. Classification (NCBI taxonomy): domain Bacteria; kingdom Bacillati; phylum Actinomycetota; class Actinomycetes; order Micrococcales; family Microbacteriaceae; genus Agromyces; species Agromyces sp. NPDC055658. The sequence goes on from NZ_JBSHHD010000008.1 coordinate 51,226, forward strand.
AGGGATTCACTCTCCTGCTCGCACCACCTCTGCGCGGCTCGATGCTGAAGACGATCCCGTACGCAGCGGTCGACGGGTTCATCGTCAGCGGGCTCGAGCACGATCGCGGCGAGGTGAACGCCCTCCGACAACGAGGCATCCCATTCGTCCTCGTCGACAGCGAACTCCACGACGACGTTCCCTCCGTGGAGATCGACGACAGTGAGGGCATGGAGGAACTCCTCGGGCATCTCCTCAACCTCGGCCACCGTCGTATCGCAATCGTTGCAATCGAGACGGGAACCGAGGGTGGATACCGGAACTGGCGAGGCCCGGTTCTTCGCCGGATGGAAGGTGCGATCGCCGCTCTCGCGTCGCGTGGACTGACTCCCGAGAGCGACGGGATCACGGTGCTCGAGGTGCCGTGCACGCGCGCAGGAGGATCTGCCGCCTTCCACCAACTCTGGGCGCGAACCGAACGCCCGACCGCGATCGTCGCCTTCAGCGACATCATCGCGCTCGGCGTCCTCGACGCAGCCCGGGACGCGGACGTCGCCGTTCCCCAAGAGGTCTCGGTGACCGGCTTCGACGACCTCGCCGAGGCGAGCTGGTCCGCACCTTCGCTGACCACCATTCGGCAGCCAATCGAGACCAAGGGCCGCCTGGCAGCGGAGTACCTCGTCGAATCGATCGCTGCTGCCAGCGCCGGCCGGGATCATCATCAGCGCTTGCATACGGTGCTCCTCGTGCGCGATTCAACCGGTCCCGCACCGGGGCGCTCATAGGTCGGTCGCCGACGGGAGTACGAGCGACGTCCTCGCTGAGGACTCCCCGCTCGCGATCGAGGCTGTAATGACTGCTTGATCGAGTCTCTCTTAACGATGCATACGGGACTCACGCCGGTCGCTTTTCGACAGCTCTACTTCGCCTGGCTCGTCTACGCGGCACAACGGGGCGCGATCAAAAGCGATGGCCGTCGCGGTGCTGAGTGTGGCAACGGTGCGAGCTCCCGACTGCGTTCTCTTCAGAGCCCGGGTTGTGGCAGACGAGCGAGGAACGACGTTACAGCCTGTTGCTCCTCATCCGAATGGGGGCCGATCCAGATGAGGTGGCTCAACGAGTTCGTCAGGACAAGCTCGGCGCCCTTGATGCGGCTTACCAACGACTGCGCGTGCTCCCAGCTGACCACTGCGTCATAGCAACTCGCAACGATTAGCGTGGGCTGTCTGACCTCCTGTGTGACGTCAGCGGGCATGCGTAGGTCGTTGGCGAAGCCCTCCCCAGACCGCATGCGGGACAGTAGATCTACGAGCTTCGTGCGCTCGGTCTCATCAAATCGTTGGTACGCGGTGGAAGCGGGGATCGTGGATAGCGACGACAGCATCCGCTTCAGCGTGAACGCTGGCCACCGGTTGAAGAGGAATCGCGTCATTGCCCATGTCCCTCGTTCAAGGTGAGGTCGGAAGGCAATCTTTGCGACGGCGCGGGTGAATCGGTCTGGCCAGGGAAGAAAGCTCGTGGAGCTTTCCAATATCAGGCCGTGGACTAATTCCGGGTGCCGAGCCGCGAAGGTCATCGCGGTTCGGCCCCCGGCAGAGACTCCTACCGCGACGACTTCTCGATAACCCAGATGTTCGCACAGCGAAGCGATCCGATCTGCGAACGCGGCGTTGTCGGGTCCTGCGCTGAGCGGTGTGCGACCGTAGCCGGGTCTCGATGGCTGCAACACCGACCAGCCGGCCTCGATGAACGTCTCGTGACCGATATCCAGCTCTGCGCGCATGTGTCCCCCATGGAACACAACCGCAAGGCGGTCACCCCGCGATCGCAGCACGTACTCGACACCTACATCATCCACCACCTCGATAGCCGTCACCGGACTCTCATCCCCAATCGGAATCGCTTTCGGGCGTCCGTCCTGTGGGCTCGGCACCCTGAGCCTTGATCTTGCCCCCGACGCGTTGATGCGAAACACTCACGCTATGAAAAATCTTGCAGACTCTCCGCCGAATGTCGAGCCTCTCGGTGTCGATGATCTCGTGACCGGGTTCCTTCCCCTCGGGATCGGACCGGGCGATGCGGTCCTGGTGCACTGCGCACTGTCGTCGTTCGGAAACGTGGTGGGCGGTGAGCAAACAGTCATAGAAGCGCTGCGTCTCGCGGTTGGTCCGATGGGAACCATCGTGATGCCCACTCAGAGCTGGCACCTCTGCGACCCGGACTTCCTCGATGATCCCTCGCTCGACGATACGTCTCGTGCGCGCGTCAAGGAACTCCTTCCCGCCTACGACCCAGCGCTGACGCCGACGCGAACGATGGGTCGAGTCGCTGAACTGTTCCGCGCGCAGCCAGGAGTTCTACGCAGTGCTCATCCCCACCGCTCCTTTGCGGCACAAGGGCTTGAGGCCGAAGGGATCGTCGCCGAGCATGCGTTGGATGAGCCGTTCGGAGAGCACTCGCCACTTGCTCGGCTGTACGCCATTGGCGCCACGGTGGTGCTCCTCGGCGTCGGCTACGAGTCGTGCACGGCGCTGCACCTGGCAGAGTCCCGGGCGGCAGGTCCGGACAGGGCTCGCGTGCGCAACGGGGCGCCGCTGCTGATCGACGGGCAACGCACCTGGGTTGGCTGGGACGAGCCCGTCGTTGACGACGAGCACTTCGCGAGCATCGGCGCCGAGTTCGATCGGGTGGGCGGCGCGCAGAGCGTGATGATCGGGGCCGCTCGATGCCGGGTGATGGAGCTGGCGCGCCTGGTCGATTTCGCCCAACCGCGACTGTCATCATGAGGATCGAATCACGCGACTGAAAGAATTTGCAAGACAGGCAAACTTCTGCCAACATGCTGTTCACCGCATCGGCGCGACCCGATTCCACGGATACTGGAAGCGCTTGCAAGGTTGCGGCCTGTTGATCACACGGAAAGGCAGCACCAATGAGGGTGAAGTACCGCGCCACCACGGCGCTGGTCGTCGGCGGTCTCGTCGCGACCGCGGCACTGACCGGATGCTCGAGCGGCGGATCGTCCGACTCGGGCGGCGGCTCGCAGACGCTCACGGTCTGGGTCGACCCGAACCGGGCGGAGGAGCTGAAGGACATCGCGGCCCAGTTCGAGGAGGACAAGGGCATCACGGTGAAGCTCGTGCAGAAGGAGTACGGCGATGTGATGAAGGAGGACTTCGTCAAGCAGGTGCCGACCGGCAAGGGCCCCGACGTCATCGTCGGCGGGCACGATTGGCTCGGGCTCTTCGTGCAGAACGGCGTGGTCGCTCCGCTCGAGCTGGGCGACAGCGCGGCCGACTACTCCGATGTCGCGATCCGTGCGATGAGCTACGAGGGAACGACCTACGGGCTGCCGGTCTCGATCGAGAACATCGCCCTCGTTCGCAACACCGCTCTCGCGCCGTCGACCCCGGCGAGCTGGGACGACCTCGTCGCCGCCGGGCAGGCCGTGGTCGCCAGCGGCGCGGCGCAGTACCCCGTGCTCGTCCCCTCGGGCCCCGAGTCGGACCCGTACCACCTCTACCCGCTGCAGACCTCGTACGGTGCTCCGCTGTTCGGCACCAACCCCGACGGCAGCTACAACCCCGACGACCTGCTCATCGGCAGCCCCGGCGGCGACGTGTTCGCGGCGAAGCTCGTCGAGTGGGGCCAGGAGGGGGTGCTCAACACCAACATCACGAACGAGATCGCCCGTGACGAGTTCGCGGCCGGCAAGTCGCCGTACATGCTCTCGGGATCGTGGAACCTCCCGGCCTTCAAGGAGGCGGGCATCGAGTACGCCATCGACCCGATCCCGCAGGCGGGCCCCGAGGCGCCGACGCCCTTCGTCGGCGTGCAGGGCTTCTTCGTCAGCGCGAAGAGCGAGAACGCGCTCGCCGCCAACGAGTTCGTCGTGAACTACCTCGGCAGCGAAGAGGTGCAGCTCGCCCTCTACGAAGCCGGCGGGCGACCTCCGGCGCTGACGTCGGCCTTCGAGATCGCCTCCGCTGAGAACCCCGACGTGGGCGCGTACGGCGAGATCGGCCTCACGGGCGTGCCGATGCCGGCCATCCCCGAGATGGGCGCGGTCTGGAACTACTGGGGTGCGACCGAGGCCGCCCTCGTCAACAACACCGCGGGCGACCCGGCCGAGGCCTGGCAGACGATGGCGGATCGCATCGCCGCCGACATCGCGGAATGACCGCTGCGGGTCGGGGCACTGCCCTTCGCCCCGGCCCGCAGCACCACCCGAACCAGAACCCGACCACGCCGCCGCCGTCGATGGAGCACCATGACCGCCACCACCCCTGAGGCGCCCCCTGCGCCCGCCGCCGCACCCCGCCCGGCTCCGCCCCGATCGCGGCGAACCCCGGGCGCGATGCTCGTCAAGATCGCCTGCCTGGGCTTTCTCGACGCACTCGTGCTCTACGCGGCGTTCGTGCTCGCACTGGACGAGCAGTGGCTGGTCGTCACCGTAGTGCTCCTCGCCGCAGCCGCGATCAACTGGGTCTATCTGCGTCGTGGAATGCTCCCGGCGAAGTACCTCGTGCCCGGCACCGTCTTCCTCGTGGTCTTCCAGCTCTACGTCGTGGTCTACAGCGGCTACATCGCCTTCACCAACTACGGCGACGGGCACATGGGCGACAAGGACGACGCGATCTCGGTGCTGATCGAGAAGTCGCTGTCGCGCGTGCCCGACTCGCCGGCGTACGACATGGTCGTGCTCGAGCGCTTCGGCGAACTGTCCTTTCTCGTGACCGAGGAGGACGGCACCGCCATGGTGGGTGGAGACGGGCGGCCCCTCGAACCGGCGGACGACGCGGAATTCGAGGGCGGCCGCGCGGTCGCACTGCAGGGCTACGAGACGCTCGACTTCTCCCAGATGCTCGAGCAGCAGTCCGAGATCGCCGCGATGAGCGTGCCGCTCTCCGATGACCTCGACGACGGCGCGCTGCGCACCCCTGACGGCGCGAAGGCCTATGTCTACTCGGCCTCGATGCACTACGACGAGGCGACCGACACCTTCGTCGACGTCGAGACCGGGACGGTCTATCGCGACGAAGGCACCGGTGCCTTCGTGTCCGAGGAGGGCGTCGAGCTGATGCCCGGCTGGAAGATCGACGTCGGCTTCGCCAACTTCGTGGCGGCCTTCACCGAGGAGTCGATTCGCGGGCCGCTCCTGCAGGTGATCGTCTGGACCTTCGTGTTCGCCGGATTCACCGTCGCGGCGACCTTCGCCGTCGGCGTGTTCCTCGCGCTCCTGCTCAACGACCCCAGGCTGCGATTCCGCCGGACCTTCCGGGTGCTCGTGATCCTCCCGTACGCGTTCCCGGCCTTCCTGTCGGCGCTCATCTGGAGCGGGATGCTCAACTCGCAGTTCGGGTTCATCAACCAGGTGCTGCTGGGCGGCGCCGACATCCCCTGGCTGACGGATCCCGTGCTCGCCAAGGTGAGCATCCTCATGGTGAACCTCTGGCTCGGCTATCCGTACATGTTCCTCGTCGCCACCGGGGCGCTGCAGTCGATCCCCGAGGAGTACGTCGAGGCGGCACGCGTCGACGGGGCCGGGGCGTGGACCGTCTTCCGGCGCGTCAAGCTGCCGCTCCTCATGGTGACGATGGCGCCGCTCATGATCGCGGCCTTCGCGTTCAACTTCAACAACTTCAACGTGATCTACATGCTCACCGAGGGCGGCCCGCAAGACATCTCCACCGACATGAACGTCGGGGCCACGGACATCCTGATCACCCTCGTCTACAAGGTCGCGTTCGGCGAGACGAGCGGGCGCGACTACGGCCTGGCGAGCGCCTTCTCGATCATCATCTTCCTGCTGGTGGCCGCGATCTCGATCGTCGGCTTCCGGCGGACCAAAGCCCTCGAGGAGCTGAACTGATGGAACCCATCACCGCCGACCCGTTCGAGCTCGACACCGCCCACTCCCCGGCGGTCAACCCCGGCGGCAGCCGGCGCGCCGTGCACGTCGGACCGTCCCAGCGTCGCCGCGGCCGGCTCGGGCTCGCCGCCAAGTACCTCGTCGCCGTCGTCACGAGCGTGATCGCCGTGTTCCCGATCCTCTACATCGTGTCGGCGTCGTTGAACCCGAACGGAAGCCTCGTGGGCTCCAACGGGCTCTTCGCCTCGATTGACGCGGGCAACTACATCGCACTGTTCACCAACCCGACGCAGCCCTACGCGGCCTGGTTCGCGAACACGATCATGATCGGCTCCGCCGCAGCACTCGGAACGGTCTTCCTCGGCGCCCTCGCCGCGTACGCATTCTCGCGGATGCGGTTCAGCGGCCGGCGATTCGGCCTCACCACGATCCTGATCGTGCAGCTCTTCCCCCAGTTGCTCGGGGTCGTCGCGATCTTCCTGCTGATGACCGCGATCGGCGACGTCTTCCCGGCGATCGGGCTCGACTCGCAGCTCGGCCTGATCCTCGTCTATCTCGGCGGCGCGCTGGGCGTGAACACCTACCTCATGTACGGCTTCTTCAACACGGTGCCCGCGTCGATCGACGAGGCGGCCAAGCTCGACGGGGCGGGGCACGCCCGCATCTTCTTCACGATCATCCTGCGGCTCTCGGCGCCGATCCTCGCCGTCGTCGGGCTGCTGTCGTTCATCGGCACGGCGAGCGAGTTCGTGGTGGCGAGCGTGCTGCTCACCGATCCGTCGAAGCAGACGCTGGCCGTCGGGCTGTACCAATTCGTGTCTCAGGAGACCTCCGCGAACTGGCCGGTGTTCGCCGCCGGAGCGGTCCTTGCAGCGCTGCCGGTCGTGTTCCTGTTCTTCCTTCTGCAGAAGTACATCGTGGGCGGCCTGACGGCCGGAGCGGTGAAATAGCCGCGAGATCGCGCGGTGCTAGCCTTGCGGCCATGGGTGCCACTCTCGCTGACATCGCAGCGCATGCCGCCGTCAGTGAGGCGACCGTCAGCCGTGTTCTCAACGACAAGCCTGGCGTCGCGCCTGCGAAGCGACGGGCGGTCCTTACGGCCCTCGATGTGCTCGGGTATGAACGGCCTTCGCGGCTGCGGAGCCGTACAGCGCGCCCCGTAGGCGTGCTGCTGCCCGAGCTGGTGAACCCGATCTTTCCTGCCTTCGCGCAAGCGCTCGCACCGAACTTCGCTCGCCGCGGCTTCACCCCGCTCATCGGCACGCAGAGCGAGGGCGGCCTTCACGAGGACGAGATCATCGACATGTTCGTCGAGGCAGGTGTATCGGGGATCCTCTTCGTGGCAGGGCAGCACGCTGACACGGCAGAATCGACCGACCGCTACCAGGCGTTGCGTGAGCTCGGGCTGCCGCTGGGGTTCGTGAACGGATACCGCGAGGGCGTCGACGCTCCGTTCTTCTCCATCGACGACGTCGCATCGATGTCGATCGCGGTCCGCCACCTGGTCGCGATGGGCCACCGCCGAATCGGATTCGCCAGCGGACCGGAGTCCTGGGTGCCTACCCGCCGGGCCACCCAGGGATTCCGGTCGGCGATGCACGAAGCCCTCGGCCCGACCGCTGTTGCACCAGTGGTGCATGGGCTGCTGTCCGACGATGGCGGCGCGAGCGGCGCCCGAGAACTCATCGCAGAAGGATGCACCGCCGTGATATGCGCGAGCGACCTCATGGCAGTGGGAGTGCTGGCCGAAGCCCGCAGGCAGGGGCTCTCAGTCCCGGGTCATCTCTCGGTCGTCGGATTCGATGACTCGATCCTGGCGCGCAGCTGCTGGCCGCCTCTTACCACTATTCGCCAGCCGGTTCCCACGATGGGGATTGCAATCGCGGACGCCTTCGTCGGCGAAATGAACGGGATCCTGGCCTACCGCACCGAGTACATCTTCCAGCCCGAACTCGTCGTGCGGGAGTCCACCGGGCCGGCGCCGGGCGAGAACTGATCGCCGGATCTCAATCTTCCGTAAGAACTGTCTCCACGACGTCCGCTGCACGGCTAGGGAACTCGGGCCAGGCGGGCTCGAGGACGTCACGTGCGAGCGCGGCGACACCGCGTGCCGCGTCCTCAACAGGCTGGCAGAGCACGGCGTCCAGGCGGTCGGCGATCCCGGGGTAGGCGGCGTCGAATCGCCGGGCCGGTTCGAGCGCGTCTTCTCGTACGCCTGCGGCGGGTTCGATGCGTGCGCGGATCGCGCGGATGAGGTGCCCCACCGCCCAGGTGCGGACGAACTGACCGGCGACGACCCGTTCGCCGCGGCGGGCACGCCCGTAGCCGACGAGCAGCTTCACGAACGTCAGGCCTGCCTCGCCGACGGCGTCGCCCGGCGCGACGTTGCTCAGTCGCTCGCGCCCTTCGGCGACGAACGCGCGTGCACGTTCGTCGCCGAAGGTGAGGCGTGCCTCGTCGATCGCGACACCGGCGAGCTCGTCGACGGAGGCGACGGCGAACTCCAGCAGGTGGGCGTCGTCGTAGAGCACTGAGAACCCCAGCGCGCCTTCGCGGGCGAGCAGCACGATGCGCTCCGGTTCGGGCAGCCAGTCGAGTGACGCCCTCGCGGAAGCAGCCGTCTCGTCGTCGACGAGCGCCAGGAAGTCGTGGTCGGACCACCGGTCGCGTCGCGTTGCGGCGGCGGTCGAACCGACCACGACAAGGCCGTGCGCACCAGGGACACGGGCGAACCCGGTCGTGAGACGCCCGGTGAGCTCGTCGAAACGGTGCAGGTCACGCATGTGCGGACTCGAACGCCTCTCGGCGCGCAGCTCCGGCCTCCGTCGTTGCGGCGGCCGAGACGGCTCCAGTCGCGCGAACTGACCAGATGCCAAACGAGGGTCCGCTCGTGCGCCACCGGAGCCGGTCTGCGGCTCGATCGAGGGTCAGTTCGCCAAAGGTCACCGCAGGCGGCGCGAACTCGTCGACCGCACGGCCGCCGAGCGATGCAGTGGGAAGCGAGATCTCGGCGGCGGATCGGGACGCGACGACGATCTCGGCCGAGTCCTCAAGCTCCCGCACGAATGCGACGGCGTCAGCTCCCGCGTGCAGCCAGCGCAGGCCGCCCGCGCGAAGCGCCGGTGACGCGGCGCGAGCGGCCGCGAGACGCGCATACTCCGGCGCGAGAGCGGCATCCGAAGTCCAGGGGAGCGGGGTTCGTGAAGCTTCGCCGTCACTGCCACGCAGACCGAATTCGTCACCCGCGAAGATGACCGGCGTGCCCGGCAGGGCAAACGACAGACCTGCCGCGACCAACTGCGCTGCGGTGTCGGCCCGTTCCGCGAACCGCGGGGTGTCGTGCGTGTCGATCGCGTTCATCGCGAGGGATCGCACCGCCCACGGCATCGGGGCGCTGAAACGACGGAACGCCCGGGCGAACGACTCCGCCGACGCGGCCGGTGTCTGCTCGTACGGGATCCCGTAGTGGTGCACAGGTGCCGTCTCCGGTTCGCGCAGCCAGTGCCACAGGGGACGGGTGAACGCCGAATAGCTCATGGGTGCATGCCACCCGGAACCGTCGAAGTCGCGGCTGGAGTCGTTCGTCGACTCCGCGAACAGCACGCTGCCGGGCGCGACTTCGTCCATCGTGCGACGCACCGTCCGCTGCACAAGCGTGTTCAGGTCGTCCTCGCCCTGCCGCCCGGTCATGTTGGCGACATCGATGCGCCAACCATCAAGACCATAAGGAGGAAGCAGCCACTTCGCCACGACACTGTCCGGCCCCTCGATGAACCGCCGGCGCAGTTCGTGCGAGTTCCAATTCAGCTTCGGCAGGCTCGGTACGCCGTACCAGGCGACGTAGTCCGTGTGAGCTTCGTCGTTCCAGTAGTAGAAGTCGGACTCGGCGGCCGACGGGTTGCCGCGGGCGGCGCGGAACCACTCGTGCGCATCGCCGGTGTGGTTCGTGGTGAGATCTCCGATCACTCGGATGCCTCGCGCGTGTGCCGCTTCCACCATGCGGATGAGCGCCTCGTCGCCGCCGAGCATCGGGTCGACCCGATCGAAGGTGCTCGCGTCATACCGGTGGTTCGACTGTGCAGGGAAGAACGGGGTCAGGTAGATGAGCGTCACTCCCAGTGTCGCGAGGTGATCGAGCCTCTCGGCAACACCGTCCAGATCGCCCCCGAAGAACTGGCGAGGGGTGTCGTGGCCGCGGTGCACCACGTCGTCGTTCCACGATGCGGTGATCGCCCAGGCGGGGGCGGGGCGGGTCAAGGCGGCCGCGGAGCGCGCGAAGCGATCAGGGAAGATCTGGTACATCGTCTGCTCGGTCGCCCATTTGGGTGGCGCCGGGAAGGTCGTCGCGCGGTAGTCGAGCGCGTCGAGCGGTTCGACTTCGTCAATGCCTTCGCCGTTGAGCCAGAATGCGCGCCCTTCGGCCGCGTTCAGCAGGAACCGGTAGGACGTCACGGGATTCGCGACCGTGAAGGCGCCCTCCCACCACTGCGCGTCGTCACCTGCGATGGGGACCTCGACCCGGCGCATTGGCAGGAACTGCGGCTCCCCATCGACCACCACGCGGAGCCATACGCTCGACACCGTCCCGAAGGTGCGGGGGACTCGGACGCGGGGCCGCCGCACATCCGTCGCCGCGTCGGCGGGGGCGGGCGAGTAGAGCTCGGAGCCATCGTGGTGGGGAAGATCGTGCCAGCGCATACGCCTGCCTTCATTCATGCGCCCGAAAGCGCGCTCGGGGTACGGCGGCAGGACGCCGCACGGATGGTCGGGGAAACGATAGCAATCATTTGCGTCGCATGAAAGTTCTTGCAGATCGCTGCTCGGATGGCTGTAGCATCCCTCCGTGACCAACTCGATCCTCCCCACCGGGCCCCTCGCAGACGTCGTGTTCAGCGCAATCGAACCGCTGCCTGAGTCGCTGCGGAACCACAGCCTCCGGACCTTCCTATTTGCCGAGTTGATCGCGCAAGACGCGGAGCCGGCCGGTTACGACCGGCAACTGCTGTTCGCCGCGACCGCGATGCATGACCTCGGCCTGGGCCCGGACGCCGAGGGGCAGCAACGGTTCGAGGTGGAGGGTGCAGACCTCGCGGTGTCCCGACTGATCGCGCACGGGCTCGGCGAACAGTATGCGGACGAGGTCTGGGAAGCGATCGCCCTTCACACGTCAGGTGGCATCGCGGAGCGCCGTGGACCCCTCGCACGGCTGACGCGCGCAGGCGTTCTCGCTGATCTGGGTCGCCACCCCATGATCTCGGTGGAACGGGCGGCCGCAGTTCACGAGCAGTTCCCCAGGCTCAATGCCGTGCGGTCGATCGTCGACGCGGCTGTAACGCACGCAGAGCGCTCCCCGTCGGCTGGGGCGCCCTACACGCTGGCCGGCGAGCTTGCGCGCGAACGCCGGGCGGGCGGTAACACCAGGCTCGAAGCGGGGGCCATCGACGTGCCTTGGTGCGACTAACTGCACCGTGCAGGACTTGTCGGCGGCCCATCAACGGCGCGGTGGGATCGGTTCGGCCCGGCGAATGGCGCCCTCCCGCGCATCCCAGGAGGCGACATTGGCCGCTCCCGCGGCGGGTTGACGACGAAGAACCACCGGGTCTGCGACGGGAAGCGACGCGCGCTGGCGTTCGTTCTCACGCGGGCAGACACCAGTGTGTTGACCACTTGCAGCGCCGCTCGGCCAACACCCCGCCGTCAGAGAGCAATGGGCGCCGTCGGTCTGGCCTTGCCTGACCGCGATTGCGGCCCGATCGATCTGGATACCGGATCATCTCGATGAATCGGGGGCCCGGAGTCGTGCACCAAACCGACGCGGCCGTTGGGATCCCACCCTTCGGCAACACAACCTGGCACGATCGTGCGCCGTCGCCGGCTGGCGCTGTGACCAGCCATGAGCTGGGGTGCGCAACGTCCACGCTGTGGGGACGAGCAGTTAGGACCCGGGAGTCGCCGCATGTTCAACCGTCGAAAGGAATTCGTGGCGCCGTCGCTGGGGGACGTGCGGAAGCGGGCCCAGATTCTGATCATCGATGACCAGGAGTGGCCGCACCAGCGACAGCTCGAGGTCGATCATTTCCATGTCACTCGATGGTTCGATGTGGAAGATACCGACAGTCTTACGGACGGTAGCTACGCGCTGGTTCTGCTTGACATCAATGGGGTCGGCTTGCGTCACTCGCCCGAACGCCAGGGAATCGGCATCCTCGACCACATCAAGAAGTCGAACCCTGCGCAAGTGGTGATTGTGTACTCCGCCAACCCGCAGGGCGTAAAGGACGCCATGACTCTCGCCAAGGCGGATGCGGTCATGGATAAGGCGAGCTCGTACTTCGAGTTTCGCGAACAGATCGACACGCTGCTCATGCGACGTGCCACCCCCGATCACTTCATCGCATCGATGAATCTGGGCCTCGGCGCTGACGCGGCAAAGGCTCCGAAGGCAGTGCCGCTCGCTCTGAAGGCGTTGAGGACGGGAAACCTCGGACCGCTCGACTCCTACCTTTCGAAGACCCTTGGAAACGAACACGTCCGCGAGGTCGCGGCATTCGTCATCAGCGTGGGAATCAAGGTGCTGAAGGACACGATCGCGTGAGCGACGTCTGGAAGCTGTACCCGTTTCCGACCATGACGGATAGTTCGATATCGGACGGTTCGCTGTTCGACGTCCACCGCGACTGTGCGCGGTGCCCCACGCGTGAGTGCGTCGATGATGACACCAAGGAGTACGGCGTTCCCAAGCTGTGCCGATATGGCCTCACCTACGCCCGCATCGACAAGGATCGCGTGACCGCTGGCCTCGTGGCGCCGGACATTCCCAGCCCGACATCGAGAGCGAAAAAGCGCATCCGACTGGAGCGCCAGCGGCATGTTCCGTCGGCGAGGCTCAAGCATTCTGTCGACGCAGTACGCGAGCTCGGCCCCGGCGTTGTCGACAGTTTTGAAGCGAACCGCGAGGTCGCAGTCGCGTCGTTGAAGTCCGATCCGGATATGCAGCGAGCGGTTGCAGCGCAGTTGCGGCGTGATGCCGAGAACGACCTGAACCAGAGCCACGATTTCATGCAGATGGTGAAGCGCGTCAAGAGTTACGCAGAGGCGTTGCTTGCGGAGCGCTTCCCCGACTTGGCTCCGGAAGAAGCGGCCGAGCAACTACACAACGAAGGAGCGATCTTCTTCGCGACGCAGCTCATGGTCTTCAAGATGAACTCTCTGCAGTACATCAACGAAGTAAACAGGGCAATGGGGCGCGAGAGCACGTTCGGCATCCACCCGCTCATCCTGAAGTACAAGCGCATCTACGACTGGGATGCGAACATGAAGAATCTCAAGATTCATCTTGGTCAGACCTTCAGACAGGCGCGCTACAACGGGGATGCAATCGGGACTCTGATCCAGGCGCTCCTTGACAACATGGTGAAGTACGCGCCGCCTCGTTCCGAGGCGAGCATCGCCTTCGTCGAGCACGCACAATCGGTTACCGTACAGTTTCGTTCCCTGGGCCCCCTGATCGAGGAGGACGAGCTGAAGAACATCTTCGTCATGAAGGTGCGGGCAAAGGCGGCACGACGAGCAGAGAGCGCAGGACAAGGGATCGGGCTCGCCGCGGCGAAGCACATCTCCGACGGACTGCGCCTTGGGATTGTGTGCGCCCAGGAAGCCCAGGAGCAGCCGCGCTTCCCTGGGTTCTACCTCACGACCTTTGAGTTTGAGCTTGCGACGGTGTCCTGAAGGGGGCCCTCCACGAGTAACCCGACGGGGCGGCCGAATTCTCGGCTCACCGTGCCAAGAATTCACTTGTCGCGGCTAACCGGATCTGGTCCGAGTTCTCGGCTCACTGAGCCGAGAATTCGCGCTTCGAGGCGTCGGTTGGCCTCGATACGCTGAGCCAGCGATGTTGGGATTTTCGAGGAAGGAGTCGCGTGTGGCAGCAGGCCGCTTGCTGGACTCGGTGTTGGCGATCCCGTCAACGACGATGGCGATGAACTTCTATCTTCCCGACAGCGACGTAGAAGGCGACTTTCGTACGACCGCCGTTGAACGGTGTGATCGTCTTCTCGCTCACCTCGACCGCGTGAGCGACGGAGACATCGTCATCGTCGGTGAAGCACCGGGTTGGAAAGGTGCGCGTCAGTCGGGAGTGCCGTTCACCTCAGCCAAGACTGTCGGACTCCAGGGCTCCAGCGAGGCAAGCGCGACCATCATGCACGGCATGCTCGCCGCTCTGGGAATCGCCGACCGTGCCTTGCTGTGGAACGCCTTCCCACTCCATCCCCACCGAGCCGGCTCGCCGCGGACGAACCGGACTCCGACAGATTCCGAACTGGCCGCCGGTATGGATTCGCTCCTGCTGGCAGTAGCCGGCCGGCGAGTCATCTGCGTCGGCAACCCTGCGCGAACGAGTATCGAGAGACTCCTTGGTCTCGAGGTGCCTGGGGTCGGAGACGCATCCGCCAGCAGTCGCGTAGTTGCCCTCCGGCACCCTGCCAACGGGGGTGCCCCAGAGTTCAGATCCGGAATCGCGGCTCTGGGCGAGCTCTGGGATCTCTGACGCGAGTGGACAATCTAGTTGGCGGAGTTGCGAGACAAACTGTTGGCGGGAAGGCCCAGGACGGCCTTCTGGGGGACAATCTAGGGAGTAGCCCAACAGCCGTTTCGCCGGTTCTCGCGCAACCTGTCGTCGCGGCGTTGCCGGCCGCATCGACAATGGCAGCCCGATCCGACTCGCACGCCCGCAGATCGGCGTGCCGGCCGACCTTGTCGAACATCGCAGTCGTCGGCAGACTGGCACCACGACGCGAGGAGTCTGCCATGGCCGATCAGGACGTCCCGAGCGGAGGCACGCCAGCCATCTTCCGCGAGCGATGGCGAGTCTCGGATCGGCGGGCCGCCGCACGGGCCGAGACGTGTGGCGGGTGAGACGGGAGTGACGACGTCGCACGTGATCAAGCCGCTCACTCCCGAGACCTTCCCGGCGTGGTTGGCGCTCGCGCAGAAGCACAACGGGGTCTGGGGCGGGTGCTACTGCTCGTATTTCCACGGCGACACGGAGCGCACCGTCAAGGACGATTACGACCGGCCGACGTTCAAGCAGCGACTCGTGGCGGAGGGCGTCGCGCACGCCGCGCTCGTCTTCGACGGCGACGACGCGATCGCCTGGTGCGAGTACGGCAGTCCGGTCGAACTGCCGAACATCTACCACCGCAAGCAGTACGACGCCGGCGAGACCACGCCGGCGCCGTGGCGCATCACCTGCTTCTTCGTCGACCGCGACCATCGACGGTCGGGAGTGGCACGAGAAGCGCTCGACGGCGCGCTCGAGCTGATCGCCCAGGCCGGCGGGGGCGAGGTGGTCTCGTTCCCCAACGAGCTCGCCCCCGGCAAGCGGACGTCGTCGTCGTTCCTCCACAACGGCACGAGGGCCATGTTCGAGAAGGCGGGATTCACGTTCGAGCGGCACATCGGCAAGAGCAAGACCGTCATGCGCAAGACGGTCGCACCGGCCCACGGCTGACGCCGGGCTCGCCCGGTCGGTTCGCCGAGTGGCGGGCTCAGCCGGCGGCCTTGCGGATGTGCTCGGTGATGCGCCGTTCCGTCTCGGGGGTGAGCGCGAGCAGCGCGAACGAGGTCACCCAGATGTCGCCGTCGTCGAGCTGGGCGGCCTCCTCGAAACCGAGCGTCGCGTAGCGCGACTCGAACTTGGACGCGGGCTTGAAGAAGACCACGATCTTGCCGTTCGCGTCGGCGTAGGACGGGAACCCGTACCAGGTCTTGGGGAACAGCTGCGGCGCGACATCCTTCACGATGCGGTCGATGCCCTCGGCGATCGCGCGGTCGTCATCGGGCAGCGCGGCGATCGCTTCGCGGATCGCCTTCTCGCCCGCCTCCCGCGTCTTGCCGGCCTTCGCCTCGGCCCGCAGCTCTGCCGCGCGCTGCTTGACGGCGGCACGTTCGTCGGCGGAGAGTCCGTCGGTCTTCGTCGTAGCCATGGGTTGCTCCTTCTCGATGTCTTCCGGTCAAATACGATCTGCCTTCACGGTACGGAATCGAGCACCGCGGCGCTTCTCGAATCCTGATCGAGCTCGCCCGATCGCCCGACAGCGCACGAAGCCGTGCAGGAAGCGCCCGAAACGCAGCGCCGGACATACGGAAGGAGGAGGGGATCGGGCGCCGATGGGGAATACCGCCGACAATGGTCTCAGCACGGTCCGGCGACGGCGCGATGCACGCATCAGGGAGAGCGACGAGATGAGACCCCTTCGATACTCGATCAACGTGACTCTCGACGGCTGCTGCCATCACGAGGCAGGGCTCCCTCCCGACGAGGAGTCGATGCGCTACTGGACCGAGGAGATGGAACGGGCCGACGCCCTGCTCTTCGGACGGGTGACCTACGAGATGATGGAGGCGGCGTGGCGGCGGCCCGCCGCGGGCACGTGGCCCGACTGGATGGACGAGTGGGAGATCCCGTTCGCCGAGACCATCGACCGGGCGAAGAAGCACGTCGTGTCGAGCACGCTGAGCGGCGTCGACTGGAACGCTGAACTCGTGCGAGGCGACGTGGGGCGAGCGGTTCAGCGGCTCAAGCAGGAGCCGGGCGAGGGCCTGTTCGTGGGTGGCGTGACGCTCCCCCTGGCGCTGGCGGACCTCGGCTTGATCGACGAGTACGTGTTCGTCGTGCAGCCGGTCCTCGCCGGGCACGGGCCGACGTTGCTCGCCGGCCTGCGCGAACGCATCCGGCTCGAGCTCGTCGATCGCCACGAGTTCCGGTCGGGCGTGGTCGCCATGCGATACCGGCCCGCGCGAGTCACGGCGTGACGACCCCGATCCGAGAGCACAGCGGACCTCGGCGCGCGGTCGCGGTCGAGGTCCGAGGCGATGGCCTCAGTCGAGCTCGCGCAGCGGTGACGTCAGCGCTCCGCCGGCATCGCCGGTGTTGACCGTGCCGTGCGGCTCGAAGAGCACGGCGTGCACCTCGGCGTCGGCGCGCGGGCAGTGTTCGACCCCCTTCGGCACGACGAACACGTCGTCGGGGCCGAGCACGACGTCGCGGTCGCGCAATTGGATCGTGAGCTCACCGCTCAGCACCATGAAGAGCTCATCGGTCTCGGGGTGGCTGTGCCACACGAACTCGCCGAGGAGCTTCACGACCTTCACGTCGTAGTCGTTGACGCTCGTCAGCCGGTGCGGCTGCCACGGCTCGGGCACGGCGGCGAGGGCCGCCCTGAGGTTGCGCACTTCATCGCTCACTCCAACGAGCCTACGACGGCGACAGGGATGTCGCGGAGACATCCCTGTCGTTGAACGAGGCCCTGCGGCAGGATGGCCGCATGGCACTCCAGTTCACCTCGATCGTCGAACCGCACGAGAAGATGCGCGGGCTCGAGGTGCCGCCAGAGGTGGTCGACGGGCTCGGAGGCGGCAAGCGACCGCGTGTCGTGGTCACGATCAACGGTCACACGTGGCGAACCCGTCTCGCGATCATGCTCGGACGCAACCTCATCGGCTTCAGCAACGCGAACCGGGCGGCGACCGGGGCCGAGGTCGGCGACGAGGTCACCATCGGCCTCGCGCTCGACGACGAGCCGATCACCGTCGACGAGCCGCCGGAGCTCACCGCGGCGCTCGATGCCGACCCGACCGCTCGAGCCGCGTTCGACGCTCTCACCGTGAGCCGGCGTCGTCAGCAGGCGCGGGTGATCGGCCAGGCGAAGGGGGCCGACACCCGGTCGCGCCGCGTCGAGAAGCTCCTCGCGCAGCTGCGCGATTCCGCGACCGACTGACCCGTCCGCCCGCCCCGCGTGTGTATGAGGGCTCCACGCACCGACGCGGTCACCGCGGCCGGCGGTCGACGGCGACACCGACGGCAACCGGGCGCTCGATGCTCACGGCACGTGGCGGCCCGGCTCGCCGTAGCGCGCCAGGAAGAGCGCGACGGCTCTCGCCGAGGCATCCGCCGCCGGCTCGGCCTCGACGCCGAGCAGAGCGGCGTTCAGCGGGGCGCCGACGACGAGCCACGTGAACTCCTCGGCAGCCGCCCGGGGGGCGTCGGCCTTCAGCGCGCCCGCTCGGCGCAAGTCGTCGAAGGTGTCCGCGAGATCGGAGACGTTGCGCTGCCAGCTCTCCTCGAAGTAGATGGCCGCGACCTCGGGCTGCGTCTTCGCCTCGTTGATGACCAGTCGTCGCATGGCGACGACGTCGGGCGAGAGGATGGCGCGCAGGAGCGTTTCACCGAGCTCGACGAGCCCGTGCTCGACATCGGGCGCCTGCGCGAGCCGGTCG
The DNA here is from genome assembly GCF_053618155.1 of Agromyces sp. NPDC055658. Classification (NCBI taxonomy): domain Bacteria; kingdom Bacillati; phylum Actinomycetota; class Actinomycetes; order Micrococcales; family Microbacteriaceae; genus Agromyces; species Agromyces sp. NPDC055658. Next base: position 69,356 of record NZ_JBSHHD010000008.1, read on the forward strand.
AGCGCCGGCCGCATCGCGCCGCGACCCGAGGCCGCCCAGTCGGAGACCACCGCGCGGTAGAGCGCCGACTTCGATGGATGCTCCCGATACAACGAGCTCTTCGAGATTCGCGCACGCGCGGCCACCTCGTCCATCGTCGCGGCGGAGTAGCCGCGCTCGAGGAAGACGGCCCGCGCCTCGGCGAGCAGTGCCGAGCCGGTGAGCCCGGGCGGACGCCCGCGAGCAGAAGTGGGAACCGACATGGTTCCAGTTTAGTACTTGACAGGACTAAAACGAGACGCGTACCGTACTGAGTACTCACCAGTACTGAAAGGGGCACCGCATGGCACTCCTCGGCGTCGCCCTCGCCACGGTCGTCTCGTTCATCGCAAGCGCGGTGCTCTACGCGATTCCGCCGGTCTCCCGGCTCATCGGCGCGCGGAGCACCCCTCGCCCAGGCATCCCGGTCGTCGTCCAGATGCTGCTCGTCGTCCTCCGCAGCCTCGTCATGTCCCTGCTCGTGCTCGGCCTGATGGTCGCCGGCGGTTGGCACGGAGCGGCGGCCGGCGCGGTGCTCGGACTGGCGTTGGCCTCACTGCCGGCGGTCCTCCTGCTGGGGTCGGTCGTGCACGAGAACACGCCGATCCCCGTCGCGCTCGTCCACCTCACCGACTGGCTGCTCAAGCTCGTCATCATCGGCGCCCTCGTCGGCGCCTTCACCTGATCGGAGCAACGACATGACCGACACGAGCGGACCGCTCGACATCACCTTCACCTCGACCCTCGGCAAGGTGCGCGAGGGTGACACCTGGACCTGTGCCCAGCTGCCCGACTCGGCGACGATCTTCGACACCCGCGGCCTCGTCAAGGTCGAGGGCACGATCGACGGCGAGCCGTTCCGCGGCGCGTTCATGGCGCTCGGCGACGGCACCCACAAGCTGCCGGTCTCCGCGGCCGTCCGCAAGCGCATCGGCAAGACCGACGGCGACTCGGTCACCGTCCACCTCACCCGCCGTCTCAGCTGAGCGTTGCGGGGCGCGGCGCCCGCGACGGTGCGCCGCCGGCCGCGCCGACGCGATGGTAGGAATGGCAGGTGCCGATCCTGCCGAAAGAACGTGATCCGCGGCTCATCACGATCCGTCGTGGCGGAACCCTGAGCGACGACGACCACCACCTGCTCGCGGAGTGGGCGATCGCGTGCGCCGAGCACGTGCTGCCCCTCTTCGAGGACGCGCAGCCCGACGACCCGCGGCCGCGCGAGGTGCTCGAGGTCGCACGCGGGTGGGTGCGCGGCGAGGTGCCGATGCGCGAGGCGCATCATGCGGCGTTCCACGCGAACGCCGCGGGCCGAGGCCGACCCGATCCCGTGAAGTTCGCTGCGCTGTCGGTCGGGCAGGCGGTCGCGGTGGCGCACGTCGCCGAGCACGAGCTCGGGGCGGCGGCGTATGCGATCCGTGCGGCCACGGCCGCGGCACCCGTTGATGACGGGGATGCCTCGGAGCGGGCGCGGCTCGCCGAGCGCGACTGGCAGCGCGACCGGCTGCCGCCGGCCATCCGCGATCTCGTGCTCGACGATCAGCGGCGCCGCAGCGCGATCTGCTGGAACGTCTTCGATGAGTGAACGGCTCGGCCGGGCGTACTTCGGGGTGCAGGCGGTCGCAGGACTGGCGTGGTGGCTCGCGGTGTTCACGGTGCCCGTCGTGCGGGGCGCCACGCTCGGCGGGCTCGACCCCATGGTCGTCGCCGTGCTCGACCTCCCGCTGTTCGTCGGGGCCTCGGCGGTCGCTGCGTGCGGCGTGCGCGCGGCGGCGTTCGTCGCGACAGGGTGGACATTGATCGTCACCGCGGGTCTCACGGTGTACGCGACGCTCAGCACCGAGGCGGGCTGGGGTGTGCTGCTCATGGGCGCGGCGTCCGTGGCATCCGTGGTGGCTCTCTGCCTGATGGTGCTGGGACGCGTGCCGACCGAGTGGATGCTCGTCGGGCCGTTCCGATTCCGCCGGGCGGACGAGTCGGCGAAGACGGTCGCACACCTCGCGGCGACCGCCGTGCAGATCGTGGTCTTCTGGGGGCTGCTGCTCGGAGTCGTGCCGGCGGTGATCGCCTGGCTCGAAGTGCGGTGGGGGCTGGCCGTGCCCGCGCCCGGCTGGCTGCTGCCGTTCGGTGCCCTCGTGTTCGCGCTCGCGAGCGGCCTCGGCATCTGGTCGGCGGTCGCGATGGCGACCCGCGGCGCCGGCACTCCGCTGCCCGCGGCGACCGCGAACCGGCTCGTGATCACCGGGCCGTATCGCCTCGTGCGCAACCCGATGGCATTGGCGGGCATCACGCAGGGGGTCGCGGTCGGTCTCATGCTCGGCGCGTGGCTGGTCGTCGCCTACGCGGTCGCGGGCGGGCTGTTCTGGAACTTCGTCGTGCGCCCGCTCGAGGAGGCCGAGATGGAAGCGAGAATCGGCGATGAGTTCCGCCGGTACCGCGCGGCGGTGCGGTGCTGGGTGCCGCGGTTCTCGGCGACGCCACTCGAAGTCTCCCGCACCTGACGTCGACCGCACCGAGTTCGATCCGCTCGTTCCCGGGAGGCTGTGACCCGCGCACCTGGCCGTGCGATTCGCGTGTCGTGATCTCCCGACCCGGGCCACCCGCATCGAATCGGTTCGATAGGCTGCCTTGGCAACGCAAACATCTGAAGCCCCCGCAGAGACCCGCCGAGAGCCCCATGACCACCTCCCTCACCACCGGCGCCCCCTGGCGCGTCATCCTCGTCTTCGCGACGCCGTTGCTCATCGGCAACGTCGTGCAGCAGCTCTACCAGGTCGCCGACGCGATCGTCGTCGGGCGCTACCTCGGCATCGACTCGTTGGCCGCGGTCGGTGCGACGGGGTCGCTGCTCTTCCTGCTGCTCGGATTCGCCTGGGGGTTGACCTCGGGATTCGCCATCCCGACGGCGCAGGCCTTCGGCGCCGGTGACTCCGCCGCGGTGCGCAGCTCGGTGGCGACGGGCACGATGCTCACCGCCGCGATGAGCGCGTGCCTCACGATCGCCGCCCCGTTCCTCGCCGAACCGACGCTGCGCCTGCTGCAGACCCCCGAGGAGCTGCTCGCCGAGGCGACCGTGTTCACGCAGGTCAGCTTCCTCGGGGCTGCCGCGGTCATGTTCTTCAACTACCTCTCCGCTGTGATCCGGGCGCTCGGCGACTCGCGCACGCCGCTCGTGTTCCTCACGATCGCGTGCGTGCTGAACGTGGGCCTCGTCGTCGTCATGGTCGGCCCGCTCGGCTGGGGCGTGGCGGGAGCGGCGTGGGCGACGGTCGTCGCGCAGGCCGTCTCGGTCGCCCTCTGCCTCCTCTACGTGCGCCGCCGCCTGCCCGTGCTGCACCTGCGCCGCTCCGACTGGAGGGTGTCGCGCGGCGAGCTGCGCGAGCACCTGCGCATCGGCATGGCCATGGGCGTGCAGACCTCGATCATCGCGATCGGCACGCTCACCGTGCAGGTGGCGCTCAACGAGCTCGGCGCCGACGCGGTCGCCGCGTTCACGCTGGGATCGCGGGTCGAGTCGATCGCGGTCGCGCTGCTCTCGTCGTTGGGCCTCGCAGCTTCGATGTTCGCCGCGCAGAACCTCGGCGGCAAGCGCCCCGACCGCGTTCGTCGCGGCGTCGTGCAGGCGACCTGGATGTCGATCGGGGCAGCCGTGGCGATCGGGGCCCTGCTGATCATGTTCGGCGAGCAACTCGTGCGGTTCTTCGTCGGCGAGGGGTCGAACGACGTGGTGGACGCCGCCGCGCTCATGCTCTCCATCGACGGCTTCACCTACTCGCTGCTCGGCGTGCTGTTCATCCTGCGAGGAGTGCTGCAGGGGCTCGGCTACACCGTCGTGCCGACGGTGACCGGGGTGATCGAGCTCGTGATGCGCGTCGCGGCCGCGGTCGTGCTGGGGTCGATATTCGGCTTCGTCGGCGTCGTGCTGAGCAACCCGCTCGCGTGGCTGGGCTCGGTCGCGCTGCTCATTCCCGCCTACGTCCGCGAGCATCGCCGTCTGGGTCGGCTGCCGGTCGAGCCGCTCGCGGCCACTCCGACCACGCCGGTCGCGGTCATCGGGCCCGTGGACGGGTCGATGACCGTCGACGCCGTCGTGACCGGATCGGTGCCGGTCCATCGGCCCGCCGAGGACGATCAGGATCCCGACCTCGCGTCGAACGTCGAGACCCGCTGACCAGCGCAATCGCGTTCCGGACCTCGCGGTGGGTCTAGCCGCGCGCGGGCAACGCGCGTACCGTCGAGCGCATGACGAAGCTCATCGAGAACCTGGCGGATTCGGTGCCCAGGTGGGGCGCGAAGGTGGCGTACGGCGAGAAGTCGACGATCGACGGGCGCGAGTTCGTTCCGGTCGCGCTCGTGGCCTTCGGGTTCGGCGGGGGTGAGGGCTCCGGCGACATGCCGGAGACCGAGAAGACCCCGGCCGGTCGGGGTGAGGGCAGCGGTGGCGGTGGCGGTGGCTACGCCGTGCCGATCGGGGCGTACATCGGCGGACCGGATGGACTGCGATTCCGCCCCAACACGATCGCCCTCGCGGTGGTCGCGGTGCCGCTCGTGTCGGCGGTCGGCGCCGCCCTGGCGATGATCATCGGCGCGAGCCGGTTCGCCCGCTCCCGCTGACCGCAAGCCCGAACGGAAGCCCGACCACCCGCCGCGACCCGGTTCCTCCACCGAGGTGACGAACGTCGCCGAGCCCGACCGCATCGGTCGCCCGGCGCTGATCGCCACCCGGCTTGTGCTGCGTCGCGTCGCGATCTACCATTGCCTCGCGCGATAAACGAATAGCACGTTCGAATATCGAACAACGCGAGGCATCCATCTCTCGAAACCGCCGGGTGCCTCGTCACGACGACGTGAGGAGCCCACCGTGCAGTTCCACCACCACGGCTACGTGTCCGGCGACCCCCGGGTGCTCCCGGCCGCAGGGGTCGGCATCGACCGCCCCGAGGAGCTGCCCGACGAGATCGACGTGCTCATCGTCGGCTCGGGGCCAGCGGGCATGCTGCTGTCGGCGCAGCTCTCGCAGTACCCCGACGTCGTCACGCGCATCATCGAGCGCCGAGATGGCCGGCTCGTGCTGGGCCAGGCCGACGGCATCCAGCCGCGCAGCGTCGAGACGTTCCAGGCGTTCGGCTTCGCCGAGCGCATCATCGCCGAGGCGTACAACATCGGCTACATGAACTTCTGGGGCCCCGACCCCGCCGACCCGCAGAACATCATCCGCACCTCGCGCACCGAGGACTACGGCTACAAGATCAGCGAGTTCCCGCACCTCATCGTGAACCAGGCGCGCGTGCTCGACTACTTCGCCGAGGCCGCCGCCCACGGGCCCGGCCGCATCGTGCCCGACTACGGCATCGAGTTCACGGGCCTCACCGTGCACGAGGAAGGCAGCGAAGGCGCGGCGTCGGGCTACCCCGTCGAGGTGCGCGTGCGCTACACCGCGGGCGAGCGCGCCGGCGAGGAGCGCACCGTGCGCGCGAAGTACGTCGCGGGCTGCGACGGCGCGCGCAGCGGCGTGCGCGAGGCGATCGGCCGCAAGCACATCGGCGCCATGGCGTCGCACGCGTGGGGCGTCATGGACGTCGTCGTGAACACCGACTTCCCGGACTGGCGCACGAAGTGCGCGATCAACTCGGAGGCGGGCAACATCCTGCACATCCCTCGCGAGGGCGGGTACCTCAGCCGCATGTACATCGACCTGGGGGCCGTGGCCGAGGATGACGACCACGAGGTGCGCAAGACGCCGATCGAGGCCATCATCGCGAAGGCCAACGACATCCTGCACCCGTACACGCTCGACGTGCGCCAGGTCGCGTGGTTCAGCGTCTACGAGGTCGGCCACCGGGTGACCGACCACTTCGACGACCGGGCGAACGACGACGAGGATGCCTCGCCGCGGGTGTTCCTCACCGGAGACGCCTGCCACACCCACAGCGCGAAGGCCGGCCAGGGCATGAACGTCTCGATGCAGGACGGCTTCAACCTGGGCTGGAAGCTCGGTTCGGTCGTCTCGGGGCTCGCGCCGGCGTCGCTGCTCTCGACCTACTCGGCCGAACGGCAGCCCGTCGCGCAGCAGCTCATCGACTTCGACCGCGAGTGGTCGTCGCTCATGGCGCGCAAGCCCGAGGAGATCTCCGACCCGCAGGAGCTCGCGACCTTCTACCTCGGCACGGCCGAGTTCCCGTCGGGGTTCATGACGCAGTACGGGCCCTCGATGATCACGGGCGACGCCGCGCACCAGGAGCTCGCGACCGGGTTCCCGATCGGCAAGCGGTTCAAGTCGTCGCAGGTGTCGTTCGTGTGCGACGGCAACGTCGTGCACCTCGGCCACCACGCCAAGGCTGACGGCCGCTGGCGCGTCTACGCCTTCGCCGACGCGCCGGCCGCGGGCGAGGCATCCGCCCTCACCGACTGGGCCGAGTGGATGGCGACCGCACCAGAGTCACCGGTGTCGCGGTTCACGCCGGCGGGTGCCGACGTCGACGCGGTGTTCGACGTCAAGGCGATCTACCAGCAGCGGCACGACGAGCTCGACATCACCCGGGCGCCCGAGGCGTTCCGGCCGAAGACCGGTCCGCTCGCGCTGATGGACTGGGAGAAGGTCTTCGCCGCCGGCCCGAGCGTCTGGTGCCCGACCGACATCTTCGAGGAGCGCGGCATCTCGCGCGACGGTGCGGTCGTCGTCGTGCGCCCCGACGGGTACGTCGCGCACGTGCTGCCGCTCACGGCGACGGCCGAGCTGGGCGAGTTCTTCGCGGGGCAGATGCTCGAGCGCTGAACCCGGGCCCGTCGAAGGTGCACTCGTGGCCCGGAAATCGGGCGACGAGTGCACTCTCGGGGCGCAGAGGCCGAGTCGTCAGGCGCCCGAGGCGCGCCGCAGGTTCGCCGAGGCGACGAGCAGCCGCTGGGCGAGCTCGGCCTCGGGCCGGGGGAACGACACGTGGATGACGGCGATCGCCGCCGGCGGCTGCCCGGGCAGGTTGAGCGGCACGGCGACCGATCGCAGCGACGGCACCACCTCGTCGTGGCTCACGGTGTACCCGCGGGCACGGCTCTCGGCGATCTCGGCGCGCAGGGCCTCGGGCACGTCGTCGGGCCAGCGCGACTCCGGCAAGCCCATGAGGATCGCCTTGCCGGGGCCTCCGCGCGTGATCGGGTGCCGGTGCCCCGGCCGGTACGACACGGCGGCCGTCCGGCGCGGCGACGCGCTCACGAGCGTCACGGCCTCGTCGCCGTCGAGCAGCACGGCGAGCAGGCACGTCATGCCGAGTCCTTCGGCGACTTCCGCGAGCTCGGGCAGGGCGAGCTGCTGCAGGTCGCGCTGCACCCCGGCGGCCAGTGCGGCGAGCCCGGCCCCGAGCACGATGCGCCCCCCGGCGTCGCGCGAGGCGAGCCCGTGGTGCTCGAGCGTACGCAGCAGGCGGTAGGCGACCGAGCGGTGCACGCCCAGTTCGGCGGCCACCTCGTCGATCGAGAGCGCGCGGTCGGCATCGGCCAGGATCTCGAGGATCCGGATGCCACGGCTGAGGGTCTGCGACCCCGCCTGCGCCGCCTTCATGTCTGCCGCCATGCGTCCGATACTAGAACGACCTGCTCGATCATCGGACGATGGCGCCGTCGACCCCTCGGGTGCGAGACTGACGTCGATGACCGAACACGGTGACGAGTCCCCGTCGAGCGGGCAGCCGGCGGCCGGCGACCCGCTCGGCATGAGCGACGACGAGGCGATCACGGGCGAACTCCTCGAGGAGCCGGGCCTCGCCGACGAATTGATCCGGCAGAACACGCTCATGTACGGCGGGTTGATCGGCCTCGGCGTCGTGATCGTCCAGCCGTACATCGGGAGCGACGACCTTCCCCCGCTCGGGCTCGTGACGGTCATCTCGTTCGCGTTGGCCATTCCGCTGCTCGCGATGCTCATGCTGCTCGGCAGCCAGGAGGCGTACCGCCACCGCGTGAGCCGCGCGCGCAGCGTCGGCTTCGCCCGGGGGGTCGCGATGGCGGCCGCGTGCGTCGGCACGGTGGCGGCGTTCTGGCAGATCAGCTGGATCGCGGGCGTGGTCATCCTCGTCAGCGGGGCCGTCGCCATCGGCGTCCAGAGCGCCGGGTACGTCAAGCTCGAGCCCGAGATGATGCGCAAGGCCGAGACGCTCTCGCTCGGGCGCGTCGCGGCCCGGCGGGCGGCCCGGAAGGGCCGCCGACCCGACGTGGAGCGGTGAACGAGCCGGTCGCTCAGTCGATGCCGAACTCGGCGGCCCGTCGGGCGATCTCGCGCCGGCTCGAGAGTCCGAGCTTCGCGAGGATCGCCGAGACATGATGGTCGGCCGTCTTCGGCGAGATGTAGAGGCTCGTCGCGAGCTCGGCGTTCGTCAGCCCCTTCGCGACGAGGCGGGCGACGTCGAGCTGGCGGTTCGTGAGGCCCGAGGGGTTCGACCGGGTGCTCGCCCTGCGCTGCGCGGGCAGCCCCTGGATGCCTCGATCGGCGAGCAGGGTGCGGGCGCGTGCCGCCGAGGCATCCAGCCCCATCTCCTCGAGCCGGATCAGGGCGCCGATGGCCGCCTCCCGGTCGGTGCCGTGCAGCTCGGCGAGCGACGCCTCGAACGGCGAACCGAGTGCGAACCAGGCCGCGGCCGACTCCGCGTGGCGACCGGCGAGTTCGAGCCGGTGCGGCTCGGCGATGCGGGCGAGCCCGCTCGCATCGGCATCGACGGCCCGGCCGACGCGGGCGAGCCAGACCATGAGCTCTCCGATCGCCCACTGCATGCCCGGCAATGAGGCGGCGGCGCCGAGGTGGGCCGGCGCCTCGTCGAGCCGCGCATCGGCGCCGCCGCTCATCCACCGGCGTTCGGCGATCGCGGCGAGGGCGCCGAGGATCATGAGCGACTCCCCCAGCTCGAGCGCCAGTTCCCATGCGGTGTCGAGGTGCTCGGAGACCGTCGCGTCGTCACCGCTCGTTCGCAGCTCGACGAGCCCGAGCACGAGGTTCGGCCACACCGAGGCGAGCGGCGCACTGCCTTCGTCGAGGATGTTCGAGGCATCCTCGGCGGACGCGGCCCAGTGTCCGCGAAGCAAGTGGAGCCGTGCCCGCATGCCCGTCTGCCACTGGTAGCAGATCGGGATGTCGCGTTCGACGGTCAGCGGGATCGAACGGGCGAGCACGGCCTCGGCCTCGCGGAAGCGGCGCGACTCGATGTCGATCGCAGCCAGATTCGAGAACGCCGTCGTGCCGACCTCGTCGAGCGAGCGGTCGAGTGCCTGCGCGGCACGCAGCAGCAGCCGGGGACGGCCGGACGGCTCGCCCTCGACGAGAGCGGCGGCCGCCTCGGTGATGGCGAAGCGGATCGCGGCGGGGTCGTCGTGCGGGCCGGCCGGCGCGTCATCATCGTGCTCGGCCTCGAGCAGGATGGCGCGGGCAGCGGCGAGGTCGTGGCGCCGGTAGGCGAGATAGGCGAGCGTGGCACGCGCCGACGGCCCGTTCGGCGTGCCGTCGCTCGCCGCGACCGCGAGCTCGGCATGGTGCTCGGCGGCGGCACGCCGCGCCGAGTAGTACTCGACCACGGCGCGCCGGTCGTGCGCGGCTGCCGCGCCCTCGCGGTCGCCGAGCTGCTCGCGGAGCCGCAGCGCCGCATCGATCGACGCGATCGACTCGGGCAATCGGGACACCATGTACTGCTCCGTGCTGAGGAGCTCGAGCATCTCGGCGCGCTCGCGGCGGTGAGTGCGCTCGTCGCCCAGGTGTGCGAGTGCGAGCTCGAGGAAGGCGACCGCCTCCGAGTGCGACCCGGTGCGCGTCGCGACGTCGGCGGCGAGGGCCGCGTATCGCCGGGTGCGGGCGTCGTCGCCGGCCGCCTCCGCGTGGTGCGTCAGCACCGCGTAGTCGTTCGAGCCGAGCGCCTCGAGGGCCGTGAGCAGCCGTCGGTGCAGCAGGCTCGCGCCGCCCGGTCCGGCCGAGTCGAGCACTGCGAGCCGGGCGAGTTCGTGGCGGAACGCGATGCCGCGCCGGGCTCGCACGATGAGCCCGGTCGCCTCGAGGCGACGCAACTGCGGCAGATCGATGCCGAGTCCGGGCAACAGGCGGTCGTCGAGCGCGTCGGGTGCCGAGGCGATGAGCTGCAGGGTCTCCAGGTCGTCACCGTCGAGCGCGGTGGTACTCGCGAGCACCGCGTCGCGGATCGTCGACGGCAGCCGCTGGTCGGGATGTCGCGCGATCTCGCCGACGTAGAAGGGATTGCCGCCCGTGAGCTCGTGCGCGCGGCCCGGGTCGACCCCGGTACCGGCGAGCACGGCTGCGACCGACGCGACCGACAGCGGCTGCATCGTGATCGACGACGCCGTCTCGAGTCGAGCGACGTCGCCGAGGAGCGGGAGCAGCGGATGCCCGACACCGATGACGGTGTCGCGGTAGCTCACGATGAGCAGCACCGGCAGCGCGTCGATGCGGCGCACGAGGTAGCGCAGCATCTCGACCGAGGCGGCGTCGATCCACTGCGCGTCCTCGATGACGAGTACCGTCGCGCGGTCGGCGACCGCCGCGACGAACGCGCCTTCGCCGTCGAGCGGGGATGTCGCGCCACCGCCCGGTGCGACATTCGAGCCGCCGGGCCGCGAAATCGCATCGAGTTCGCCCAGCGCGTCGGCGATGGGGCCGAGCGGCCGGGGCGTGGTCAGCGGATCGCAGAGGCCGCGGAGCAGGCGCGGCCCCGAGGCCGGTGCACTGCCGAACGCGGCGCGGATGAGGCTCGTCTTGCCGGCGCCGGCATCACCGGTCACCGTGACGACGCGGCCGCCCTCTTCGATGCGTCGCGCCCCGTCGCGGAGCGTCGCGAGCTCGGGCTCGCGCTCGAACAGCCCCATGACAGCAGCGTACGTGTCATGGGGCCGGTTCGGGTGGGCGGTTTCGAGCATGCCGGCGGCTGGGGAGCCGACTCGCTCAGAGCAGCCGGCCGCCGACGGCGCCGCGCTGCGAGTCCGCGCGAAGCCGGGCGGCGATCCGTCGGTTCTCGAGGGCGAGCGCAACCGTCTCATGGCTGAGCGGGTCGCGTCGTCGGCGTCGCCGGGCGAACGCGCCGACGACGGCGAACGCATGTGCGACGTGCGCCGTCAAGCGGCCCCTCAACGCGTCGACGTGCTCGGCCGCCGCGGCGCTCGACGCGAACACCACGGTCGTTGCGGTGTCCATGGCCATCACGCCATCTCGGCGGCCGTGTGCGGGCCGAACTCGGCGACGACCTCCGAGACGAGGTTCGCGGGGAACCCGCCCCGCCGGGCGTGCTCCCGCACCGTCTCGGCGTCGTCAGTGCGGTGCACGCAGTACAGCTTGTCGCCGGCGACGTAGGTGGTGACCCAGTCGTACTCGACGCCGAGCGAGTCGACGGCGGCGTTCGAGACCGTCGAGATCTCTGCGAGTTCGGCGTGGCTCAGGCGAGCCGCGCCGGGCACTTCGCGTTCGATGATGAATGTCTTCATGGTTCCGTTCCTTCGAGTGCGTCCGGCGGCTGCCGGACGAAACAATGGTCCGGTCGTCGGGCGTTGCGGGGCATCGGGAGAACCTCCCCATGTTCGGCCGAGGTGCACTCCCCGCGACGAGTCCCGTGCGCGAGCGCGCCGACGACGCGGTCGAGTAGCGGGGTCGAACTTCCGTCCGGTGAAAGAAGTGCAGATCCTTCGAGGCGAATCGGGCGGAAAACCTTCGTCACCGCCGTTCGCGCGTCTACGCTGATGCCGAGCCTCGCTGCGACGGTCACAGGCACGCAACGATTCCGCATAACGGAACGTAACTTTCACATTAAGGAAGTTCTGTGACCATACAGTGGGTGCTCGGCATGCAGCACCGTCGCCGCAGCGGGGTCCTCCCGTCCCGCGTCGACGGTGACGCACGCTGAGGCGGTCGCACCCGGCGACCGTCTCGACGAGGCAGACGAGAAGGAGCACCGCATGACGCGCATCGGGGTCGTCACCGAGCAACCGCCCGAGACCAGGGTCGCCGCGACGCCGGCGACCGTGAAGCAGTTGATCTCGCTCGGCTACGAGGTGATCGTCGAGGCCGGTGCGGGCGCCGCCTCCGCGTTCCCCGACGAGGCCTACGTCGACGCCGGTGCGACGATCGTCGGCACCGCCGAGGCGCTCGCCGCCGGCGTCGTGCTCAAGGTCAACGCGCCGACGGAGGCCGAGATCGCCAGCCTGCAGCCCGGTGCGACGGTCGTCGGCCTGCTGGCCCCGGCGTTCAAGCCCGAACTGCTCGAGGCGCTGGCCGGACGCGGCGTCACCGCGCTCGCCATGGACGCGGTGCCGCGCATCTCGCGCGCCCAGTCGATGGACGTGCTGAGCTCGATGGCGAACATCGCCGGCTATCGCGCCGTCGTCGAGGCCGCGCACGAGTTCGGCCGATTCTTCACGGGCCAGGTCACCGCCGCCGGCAAGGTCCCGCCGGCGAAGGTGCTCGTCGCGGGTGCCGGCGTCGCGGGGCTCGCGGCGATCGGGGCCGCCTCCAGCCTCGGCGCCATCGTGCGCGCGACCGACCCGCGCCCCGAGGTCGCCGACCAGGTCAGGTCGATCGGCGGCGAGTACCTCAAGGTCGAGGTCGAGGTCGAGCAGTCGACCGACGGCTACGCCAAGGCGACGAGCGAGGCCTACGACCGCCGCGCCGCGGAGATCTACTCCGAGCAGGCGGCCGATGTCGACATCGTCATCACGACGGCGCTCATCCCCGGACGCGCGGCCCCGCGGCTCATCACCGCGGCCGACGTCGCGAGCATGAAGTCGGGCAGCGTCATCGTCGACATGGCAGCCGGCATGGGCGGCAACGTCGAGGGCTCGGTGGCGGGCGAGCGCATCGTCACGCCGAACGGCGTCGTCATCCTCGGCTACACCGACCTCGCGTCGCGCCTGCCCACGCAGGCCTCGCAGCTCTACGGCACCAACGTCGTCAACCTGATGAAGCTCATCACCCCGGGCAAGGACGGCGAGCCGTCGCTCGACTTCGACGACATCGTGCAGCGCTCGGTGACGGTCGCGAAGGACGGCGCGGTCACCTGGCCGCCGCCGCCCGTGCAGGTCTCGGCCGCGCCCGCCGCGGCATCGCCGAAGCCGGATGCCTCGGCCGAGGCATCCGCGACGCAGAAGCAGCCCATGTCGGCCGGCAGGAAGGTCGCGCTCATCGCGGTCGGCGTCGCCGCGCTGTTCCTCGTCAACGCGGTCGCTCCCCCGCCGCTGCCGCAGCACTTCACGGTGCTCGTGCTCGCGATCGTCGTCGGCTTCTACGTCATCGGCAAGGTGGCGCACGCGCTGCACACGCCGCTCATGAGCGTGACGAACGCCATCTCGGGCATCATCGTCGTCGGCGCGATGGTGCAGATCACGAGCGACCAGCCGGTCGTGCAGATCCTCGCGGCGGTCGCCGTGCTGCTCGCGAGCATCAACATCTTCGGCGGATTCGCCGTGACCCGACGCATGCTGGCGATGTTCGCGAAGGGTGCCGCGCCCGCCGCCGCGCCGACGGCCCCTGCCGCCGCCCGCGCCGCCGCCAAGGCCGAGACTGGAGCCGACCGTGCCTGAGACCACGACCCTGCTGACCCCGGCGTCGATCGCCGGAGCCGCCTACATCGTCGCGGCGCTGCTGTTCATCATGAGCCTCGCGGGGCTCAGCCGGCACGAGACCTCCCGAGCCGGGGTCGGCTACGGCATCGCAGGCATGGCGATCGCGCTCGTCGCGACCGTATGGGTGACGTTCGCGGGAGCGCGGGGAACACCCGCGGTGACGACCGGGCTCATCCTGCTCGTCGTCGCGGTGATCGTCGGCGCGGCGATCGGCCTGTGGCGAGCCCGCGTGGTCGCGATGACGGGCATGCCCGAGCTCATCGCCCTGCTGCACAGCTTCGTCGGCCTCGCAGCCGTGCTCGTCGGCTGGAACGGGGCGCTCGATGAAACCGGCATGACCGGCGCGCTCCTCGACATCCACCACGCCGAGGTCTTCATCGGCGTCTTCATCGGCGCCGTCACGTTCACCGGGTCGATCGTCGCGTTCCTCAAGCTCTCGGCCCGCATGAAGTCGGCGCCGCTCATGCTGCCCGGCAAGAACGCGCTCAACCTCGGCGCACTCGTCGCCTTCGTCGTGCTCACCGTCTGGTACGTCGTCACGCCCGAGCTGTGGCTGCTCGTCGTCGTGACGCTGCTCGCGCTCGCGCTCGGCTGGCACCTCGTCGCCTCGATCGGCGGCGGCGACATGCCGGTCGTCATCTCGATGCTGAACAGCTACTCGGGCTGGGCGGCGGCCGCTGCGGGCTTCCTGCTCAACAACGACCTGCTCATCGTCACCGGTGCGCTCGTCGGCTCGTCGGGTGCCTACCTCTCGTACATCATGTGCAAGGCGATGAACCGGTCGTTCATCTCCGTCATCGCGGGCGGCTTCGGGATCGCCGCGCCGTCGTCGAGCGGCGAGGTCGAGGGCGAGACGCACGAGGTCGACGCCGAGGCCGTCGCCGCACTGCTGAGCGACGCCTCGACCGTCATCATCACCCCCGGCTACGGCATGGCCGTCGCCCAGGCGCAGTACCCCGTGGCCGAGCTCACGAGCCGGCTGCGCGAGCGTGGCGTCGAGGTGCGGTTCGGGATCCATCCGGTCGCCGGTCGCCTGCCCGGGCACATGAACGTGCTGCTCGCCGAGGCGAAGGTGCCGTACGACATCGTCGAGGAGATGGACGAGATCAACGACGACCTCGCGGCGACCGATGTCGTGCTCGTCATCGGCGCCAACGACACGGTCAACCCTGCCGCCGCCGAAGACCCGGGCAGCCCGATCGCGGGCATGCCGGTGCTGCGGGTGTGGGAGGCGAAGAACGTCGTCGTGTTCAAGCGCTCGATGTCGGCCGGCTACGCCGGCGTCGCCAACCCGCTGTTCTACCGCGACAACGCGCAGATGCTGTTCGGTGACGCGAAGCAGCGCGTGGAGGACATCCTGCGGGCGCTGTAGGCGTGAGCGAACGGATGCCCCGTGCCGCACGTCGGCGCGGGGCATCCTTCGTCTCAGGCCGGGTTCACCGCCGGTCGTCGTCCGGGCTGACGACCGTGAGCGGTCCCTCATCGGCGGTCGGCGGCTCGAAAGCGTCGAAATACGCGCCGGCCAGCGCCTCGTCGAGCGGGAAATCGTCGGCGTGCTCTGCACCGCGCGCCAGCACGCGTCGCACGACGACGTCGCGAGGTGCCGCCACGTACACGGTCTCCGGCTCGATTCCCTCGCTTCGCACGAGCGCCCGGTACCGATCGCGGTCCTGACGCGACCAGAACGAGAAGTCGAGCACGACGTCACGTCCCTGCTCGATCGCGCGCTGAAGTCGGGACTGCAGTTCGGACTCGATCTCGGCGTGCACGTCGGGCGCGAGCGGCATGCTGCGGATGCCTCGTCGCCATGCCTCGACGTCGAACGAGAGTCGGACCATGCCTTCGGACTCGAACCGCCGGGCGATCGTGGACTTGCCGGAGCCCGCCGGGCCGCACATGAAGAGGACCCGGCTCATGCGTCAAGCCTATTGGGCGGCCGTGTCTGCGATCGCCCCGGGCACGCGCTCAGCCGCGCCCACGTAGGATGGATCGGTACTCCCCTCCGATGTGAAAGAGGTCGCCGTGGCCACCGCCCGCGATGCAGTTCCGGAGCGCCCCCACTACTGGGTCGTCCCGGTCGTGCGCGGACTTCTCGCGATCGTTCCCGCCGCCGTCATCACCTTCTCGCAGGACCACTCGGCCGACCTCGGCCTCGTCGTCTTCGGGGTGTGGGCGGTCGTCTCCGGTCTCGTCGTCGGGGCGCTGAGCCTGCGCCTGCTCGGCGGCCGAGGCATCCGCTCGCTGTTCGCCATCACCGCCGTCGTCACCGTCGCCGCCGGCCTGCTCGCGCTCGCGGTGCCGGGCGGGCTGCCCTTCCTGCTCTACCTCGTGAGCGTGTGGGCGGCCGTCACCGGCTTCGTCGAGCTCTACGCGGGGCTGCGCTCGCGCGGTCGCTCGGCGGTCGCGCGCGACTGGATCGCGGTCGGAGCGTTCACGGCACTGCTCGCGCTCGTGTTCCTGCTCCTTCCGCCCGACGCCGTCACCGCGGTGGGCCTGCTCGGCGGCTACCTCGTGATCGTGGGCGTCTTCCTCGTGATCGGCGGCCTCTCGTTGAAGTGGGCCGCGAACCAGACCGCCGACGGGGCACCCGCGGCAGGAACGGAGCCGCAGTCGTGAGCCAGACGCCCGGGCAGTTCGAACCGAGTCGGCGCGATCGCCTGCGCCCGGCCGAGTACGTCGCCGGCGCCGCGATCGCCGCGATCTTCGTCGGCGTCATCGCCCTCCTCACGACCCGCGACTGGACCATCGCGCTCATCGGAGCGGGCGGCGCGTTCATCGTCGTGCTCGTCGTGCTCGCGCTGCTGCAGATGGCGATCAAGCCGAACGCCGACGAGCAGGCAGAGCTCGGCGGCGACGACCCCGCCGACGGCGGACCGACGCACTAGTACAGCGGCACTCCGCGCACCGATCGGGTGGAGCGCGCGACCGGTTTCACGGCCGCCGCACGCCCGATTCCGCCTGCTCGTGAGACCGCCCGATCGCCGGCCGACGCGGACTCCGTCGGGATTGGTGCCGACTTCCACGGATTCCGCGACGCGAACCCGGGCGGATCATCAGCCCCGCATAACAGGATGGGGATTCCACCCATCCGGGCGGTGATCTGCGAAGGAGCGAAGTGACATCGACGACACGGGCGATCCAGCTGGGTCGCAAGGAGCGGCCGAAGCGCGGGTCACTCCTGCTGCTCGTTCCGGGCATCGCCTCGGTCGTGCTGCTCGGCATCCTGCCCCTGTTCATCGTCGCGCGGAACAGCTTCGCCGTCGCCGACAACTACGGCGGGATCACCGACGGGCTCACCTTCGACAACTATGCGAAGCTGCTCGACCCGGTCTACTCGAAGACCCTCTTCTACTCGCTCGGGCTCGGCGTCCTGAACACCGTCGTCTGCCTCGTCGTCGGGTACATCACGTCGTACTACATCGTGTCGCGACCGCCGAACCGGCAGGGGTTCCTGCTGCTGCTCGTCATCATCCCGTTCTGGACCGACTTCCTGGTGCGCACGTTCGCGTGGATCACGATCCTCGGATCGGGCGGCCCGATCGCCGGCCTGCTGGGGATCTTCGGCGTCGCCGGCTTCTCGCTCATCCCGAGCAACGTCGCCGTGGTGCTCGGCCTGCTCTACTCGTTCCTCCCGACAGCGATCTTCCCGATCTACGCGTCGATGCGGTCGATCGACCCGTCGCTGAAGGAGGCCGCCACCGACCTGGGCTGCGGGTGGTGGGGGGTGCACCGCCGGGTGATCCTGCCGCTCACGGGCCCGGGCATCCTGGGCGCCGCACTGCTCACGTTCATCCCGACCATGGGCGTCTTCGTCATCCCGGTGCTGCTCGGCGGCGGCAAGGACCCGCTCGTCGGCAACCTCATCGTCACGCTCTACACGGAGTTCCGCAACCAGCCGATGGGCGCAGCGGCGTCGATGGTGCTCCTGCTGCTGATGCTCATCTCGATGGTGCTCGTCGGCCTCGGGCTGAAGCGCTCGTCCGCCAAGAAGGGAGCGTGACCGTGGATCGCGTCGTGAACGGCATCGCCCGGGGCGTCTTCGTCTTCCTCTACCTCCCGATCGTCGCGGTGATCGTGTACTCGTTCAACGCGGCGGGCACGAACACCCGCTTCGAGGGGCTCACCCTGCAGTGGTACGTCGAGCTGTTCCAGGACGCCGCGCTCATGCAGACCCTGCAGACGAGCGCGATCGTCGCGGTCATCACCGCGACCGTCGCCACGATCATCGGCATCATGTTCGCGCTCGGAATCGCCCGGTACCGCGGGCGCGGGCGTGCCAGTCTCCTCGCGCTCATCGCGCTCCCGCTGATCGTGCCCGAGATCGTGCTCGGTGTCGCGCTGCTGAGCGTGTTCAGCACGACGAAGATCCCCCTCGGCATAGGCACGCTCGTGCTCGGCCACCTCATCGTGTCGCTCCCGCTCGCGACGCTCGTGCTCATGAGCTCGGCGGTGATGCTCGACCCGAGCCTCCCCGAAGCGGCGACCGACCTCGGCTGCACTCCGTGGCAGACGTTCACCCGCGTGTACTTCCCGCTGCTGCGCCCCGCCGTGGTCGCCGCATGGCTGCTGAGCTTCACGACGTCGTTCAGCAACATCGTGATGTCCACGTTCCTCAGCGGCGTCGGGTCGACGACGCTCCCGCTCAAGATCTACTCGAGCCTCAAGACCGGACTCACCCCCACGATCAACGCCCTCGGAGCACTGCTCATCCTGCTCACGCTCGTGATCGTGCTCCTCGTCGGCGTCACGCAGATGCGACGCATCCTCGTCGAGTCGCGCGGCTAGCCCCCGAACTGCAACATCCCCCCACCGAAAGGAACCCCGCAATGAAGAAGCTGACCACAGCAGCCGTCGGCATCGTCGCCGTACTGGCACTCACTTCGTGCAGCACCGGCGGATCCGGCGACGGCGCGTCGACGGAGCTCAACGTCTACGCGTGGGCCGACGAGATCCCCCAGTCGGTCTTCGACGCCTTCACCGAGGAGACCGGCATCAAGGTCAACGTCGACAACTTCGACAGCAACGAGACGATGATCTCGAAGCTCGCAGCGGGCAACTCGGGCTACGACATCGTCGAGCCCAGCCAGTACGCGGTGCAGCAGCTCGTCGGCCAGGACCTGATCGAGACCCTCGACAAGTCGAAGATCGAGGGCATCGAGAACCTCGCACCGAAGTTCGCCGACCCGAGCTACGACCCCGGGCTCGAGCACTCCGTGCCGTGGGTGTGGGGCACGACCGGCCTCCTGTACAACTCCGCCTGCACGGGCGGCGAGGAGATCACGAGCTGGGAGTCGCTCTTCGACCCGAAGTGGAAGGGCAAGGTGAACATGCTCGACAACATGCTCGCCGCCTACATCGCCGGCCTGCAGGTCAACGGGTACGACGCCGACAGCACCGACGAGGACGAGATCAACGCGGCGACCGAGTCGCTCATCGAGCAGAAGCCGATCCTCTCGGGCTACAACTCGACGAACTACGGCGACCTGGTCGCGAGCGGCGACGTCTGCATCTCCGAGGCGTGGGGCGGCACGAGCACCGCGAAGATCATCGAGCAGAACCCCGACGTGCACTACGTGCTGCCCGAGGAGGGCGGCAGCCTCTGGGTCGACGGTCTCTCCATCGCGAAGGGCGCGCCCCACCAGGATGCCGCGTACGAGTTCATCAACTTCCTGCTCCGCCCCGAGATCGCCGCGATGGCGACGAACGACGGCGGGCTGGCGAGTGCGAACGCGGCCGCCCAGGAGCACGTCACCGACCAGGGTGTGCTGAGCAACTCCGCCGTGTACGCGACCGATGAGGAGGTCGCGAACGCCGACTTCATCGTCGACCCGGGTGAGGCGATGAAGTACTACCAGGACGGTTGGACCCGGGTGAAGGCCTCCTAGGCCGGCCACCAGCGAACAGCGATTGGGATCATGAACACGCAGACCACGTCGACCGCCGCCTCCGCGGTCGAGATCCAGGGGCTCTCCAAGGAGTTCGCCGGCCATCTCGCGGTGCACCCGCTCGACCTGGAGATCCGGGAGAACGAGTTCTTCTCGATCCTCGGTCCCTCCGGGTGCGGCAAGACCACGCTCATGCGGATGATCACCGGCTTCGAGACGCCGTCCGCCGGACGTGTGCTGCTCGGCGGCGAGGACGTGACCGGTGTGCCGACCCGCAACCGTGATCTCAACATGCTCTTCCAGAGCTATGCGCTGTTCCCCCACCTGACCGTGTTCGAGAACGTGGCCTTCGAGCTCCGGGTGCGGCGCGTCGCCAAGAGCGAGGCGAACCGCCGCACCCGGGAGGCGCTCGAGCTCGTGAAGCTCGGACACCTCGGCGACCGGAAGCCCGACCAGCTCTCG
This sequence comes from Agromyces sp. NPDC055658, assembly GCF_053618155.1. Taxonomy (NCBI): domain Bacteria; kingdom Bacillati; phylum Actinomycetota; class Actinomycetes; order Micrococcales; family Microbacteriaceae; genus Agromyces; species Agromyces sp. NPDC055658. Next base: position 89,311 of record NZ_JBSHHD010000008.1, read on the forward strand.
GGCGGCCAGCGCCAGCGGGTGGCGTTGGCGCGCGCCGTCGTCTCCGGTCCGAAGGTCGTGCTGCTCGACGAGCCGCTCGGCGCGCTCGACCAGCAGCTCCGCAAGGAGATGCAGTACGAGCTCAAGCGCATGCAGCGCGAGGTCGGCATCACGTTCATCTACGTGACGCACGACCAGGAGGAGGCCCTCACCATGTCGGACCGCATCGCGGTCATGTCGGAGGGCGTCGTCCAGCAGGTCGCCGGGCCCGAGGACATCTACAACAAGCCCGAGACGAGATTCGTCGCCGGCTTCATCGGCAGCTGCAACCTGCTCGACGTCACCGTTCCCGAGGGGGTCGAAGGTGACGTGGTCACGGTGCCGCTCGACGGCATCGGCGCGGTGCGCGGAGTGCTCGGCGAGACGGTCACCCACGAGCGCACGGGAACCCTGCTGCTCCGCCCCGAGCGGATCGAGGTGCACCGCGACGGCGATGGCATCGAGGGCACGGTGGAGACCCTCACCTTCCTCGGCGAGGAGTGGCATCTCCACCTGAGCGTGGGCGGCCGACTCATCAAGGCCTCCCTGTCGAGCCTCGTCAAGGAGCGCGACCTGCCGGGCCTCGCCACCGGCGACACCCTCCGCCTCTCGTGGCGCCCGCAGGACGCCAGGATCGTCGTCCGCTGACCGAACCACCGCCAGAACCGAACCAGGAGCCCCGCATGCGAGTAGCCGTCGTCCAGACGTCACCGGGCATCGACCCCGAGGCGAACTTCGCCACCATCCGCCGTTTCGCCGCCGAGGCCGCCGAGCAGGGCGCGCGTCTGGTCGTGTTCCCCGAGGAGGCGATGCTCCTCGCCGACGACGAGATCAAGCCGGACTTCCCCGACCTGCTGCCCGCGGTCTGGCCGGGTTTCGTCGCGCTGATCCGCGAGCTGGCTCGCCAGCATGAGCTCACCGTCATCGCGGCCGGCTACGAGCCGAACCCCGACGGCAGCCCCTTCAACACGATCCTCGCGTTCGGCCCCGACGGGGAGGAGCTCGCGAGGTACCACAAGATGCACACGTACGACGCCTTCGCGTACCGGGAGTCCGCCTACGTGACGCGCGGCGACCGACTGCCGCCGATCATCGACGTCGACGGCCTCAGGGTCGGCCTCGCGAACTGCTACGACGTCCGGTTCCCGGAGCTGTTCCGAAGCCTCTCCGACCGCGGCGTCGACGCGATCGCGCTCTCGGCGGCATGGGTCTCGGGCAAGGGCAAGGAGGAGCACTGGTCGGTGCTCACGCAGGCGCGCGCGATCGAGAACGTGAGCTGGTTCCTCGCCTCGGCGACCGTCGGGCCCGACTCGGCCGGGCTGAGCCGGATCATCGACCCCCTCGGTGTGGTCGTCGCCGGACTGAACGCCCACGACGAGGGCATCGTCGTCGCCGAGCTCGACCCCGAGCGCACCGCGACGGCGCGACGCATGCTGCCGGCGCTCGAGAACCGCCGCATCGCACTCGCCTACCACGTGAACTAGCAGGAAAGAGGATCATGTTCTTCCGCACCGGGGACGCCCCATCCCAACTGCCGACGAGTCTCCGCGCGAAGCTCGAACGGCTCAGCTTCCCGACCCTCGGCCACTACCTCGAGGAGGGCTTCGCCGACCCCGAGATCCGGCGGGTGGTCGAGGCAGGCGGCCGGGTGATCGGCACGGCGTTCACCGTTCGCACGACGGCCACGGACTCGACCGCGCTGCACCACGCGGCGGGGATCATCGAGCCGGGCCAGGTGCTCGTGCTCGACACCGGCGGGGACCGGCGCCACGCACCCCTCGGCGAGGTCGTCGCCGCCCAGCTCGTCGCGAGGGGCGCGGCCGGCGCCGTCGTCGACGGGGTCGTCACCGATGTCGACGAGATCGCGGAGCTCGGGCTCACCGTGCACGCGCGTGGCACCAGCATGCTGACGACGAAGCTCCAGGGCATCGACGCGGGCGGCGTCAACGTGCCCGTCACGTGCGGTGGCGCGGTCGTGCACCCCGGCGACGTCGTCCTCGCCGACGCGAACGGAGTCCTCGTCGTACCGCTCGAGGGCCTCGAAGCCCTCGTCGACCTCGCGCTCGAAGACGACGCGGAGGAGCCGGCGCTCATCGACGAGCTCCGCGGCGGAGCGCCGCTCGGCAGCCTGACCGGCGCCAGCGACACCGTCGCGGCCCTCCTCGAGAGCGCCACCCCGCAATAGCACCCGCCTCGATCACCGACAGCCGGCGGACTGCTCGTCCGGCTGCGATCGAACGCGCCCGGATCCACCCATGAAAGGCACATCCATGCTCCTCAAAGCCGCGATCAACGGGGGCCGACCGACCTCCGAGCACCCGGCCGTCCCCCGCACCATCGAGCAGATCGTGGAGGCGAGTCGCGCCGTGATCGCCGCCGGCGCCGACGTCGTTCACGCCCACGTGATCACCGAGGACGGTGCGCAGACGATCGAGCCCGAGGCGGTCGGAGCGTGGGTGCGCGCCATGCGAGCGGCGGACCCGGCGATCGTGATCGGGACGACGACCGGCCTCTGGACCGTCGAGTCGCACGCCGAGCGGATGCGGCACCTCGCCGGCTGGCCCGGCGATGCACTGCCGGACTTCGCCTCCGTCGCGTTCTGCGAGGAGGGTGCCGCCGAGGCGGCCGAGCTCGTCCTCGAACGCGGCATGGTCCTCGAGTCGGCGGTCTGGTCGATCGAGGACGTGCCGGCCCTCCTCGCCTCGCCGACACTGCACCGCAACGTCCGGATCCTGATCGAGCCCGAGACGGAGGACGCCGATGACGCCGTCGCCGAGTGCCGGAGGATCGCGGCCGTCATCCGGGCGGCCGGCGTGGCCGCGCCGATCCTGTACCACGGCTACGACGCGACGGTCTGGCCGGTCGTCGAGGCTGCCATCGCAGACCGTTGCGAGACCCGCATCGGATTCGAGGACGGGGTGCACCTGCCCGACGGGAGCCTGCCGGCGGGCAATGCCGAGCTCGTCGCCGCGGTGCGCGCGCTCGAGCGGGGCTGACCCCGGCGTCGTCGCGGCGCGAGGCGATACCCTCGAACCGAGGAGACCGCTGCCGAATGATTGACGACCTGGATCGCAGGCTCATCGAGCTGCTCGCCCGAGACGGGCGACGTCCGTTCGCCTCGCTCGCCGAGGAGCTCGGCGTCTCGCAGTCGACGGTGCGTGCTCGGGTGGCGAAGCTCCAGGAGGACGACGTCGTCATGATCGTCGCCCTGTGCAACGCTCTGCTGCTCGGGCACCAGGTGGTCCGGCTGCTGCTCAGCGTCCGCAACCTGACGCCGCGATCAGTGGCCGACGGGCTCGTCGGCATCAACCAGATCAACCACGTCGCGCTCGTCGCCGGTTCGCACGATCTCTATCTCGAGGCGACCTGTCGTGACCAGCCGCAGCTCATCGCACTGCTCGATGAGATCCGTCGCCACCCAGGGGTGGCCGCGATCCAGCCGATCATCGTGACCTCCCTCGCGAAGGATTACAGCGGCGGCGGCCTGCGAGGCACCGCGCAGAGCATCAGCGACCCGAATCGCTGATCAGTTCTCGAGGCGCGACAGCGGCGTCGGTTCGCGGAACCCCTGCCAGAGGTAGGTGTCCTTCATGACCTCGAGCACGGTGAGCGTCTCGAGGTCCGAGATGCCCCGGATGCGGCGGATGTCCTGGAGCACGATCTTGCCGAGGGCCTGCGCGTCGGGGGCGACCACGTCGAGGATGATGTCGTAGTAGCCGAGGGTGCAGGCGACGTACTTGATCTGCGGGTGCTCGGCGAGCTGCTCGGCGACCCGCGCCACCGGCACCTCCGACACCCGGATGCCGACGTGGGCGGCGATGCCGCCGATCTTCGTCTCGTCGTACATGCCGGCGACGTAGATGACCCCGACCGACACGAGGCGGTTGTACCGCTGGCGCACCGTCGGCTCCGAGAAGCCGATACGACGGCCGATCTCGGAGAAGGACCGGCGGCCGTCGACCCGGAGCTGGTCGATGATCTCGCGGTCCACATCGTCGAGGAGGGGGTCCCTCGACTCACGGGCGGCATCCACCCGGTCAGCGTACCGGAGGCACCTGCCGAGCGGTCAGGGGTCGGCCCGTACGAGGCGTCCGAGCTCGCCTCCCGCGTCGTCGAGGAGGACGAGTTCGTCTCCGTCGAATCCGGCGAGACGTGCTCCCATCACCCAATACGGCGCCAGGGCGATGGCCCGGTAGGCGGCCATGGCGTCGAGCCAGCCGACCACGCCAGCACGCCAGCCACCACCCGCCGAGTGTCCACCACTCGCGCAGAAGCTCGAGTTCGCCGCCGCCGAGACGGAGGCGGGTGCCATCCCGCGCTCCGTCGGCGTCGGACACGTCGCATAGTCCGATGAGCCCGATCGGCTCGCCCGCCGAGCGGGAGGTGTCGCGAAACGCCTACGGCAGTCGGTCGACGAGGTCGTCGGCGATGCCGACGTACGATGCGGGCGTCAGGGCGAGCAGGCGCTGCTTCGCCTCGTCGCCGATCTCGAGCGACTCGACGAAGGTCGCCAGGTCCGAGGCGCCGACCCGCTTGCCGCGCGTGAGCTCCTTGAGCAGCGCGTAGGGGTCGCTGATCGTCGACCGGCCGGCCACGACCTCGGCGCGGATCACCGTCTGGATCGCCTCGCCGAGCACCTCCCAGTTGCCGTCGAGGTCCGCGAGCAGCAGCGCCCGGTCGAGGTCGATCTCGCCGAGCCCGCGCTGGATGTTGTCGAGCGCGAGCATAGAGTGCCCGAAGCCGACGCCGATGTTGCGCTGGGCCGACGAGTCGGTGAGGTCGCGCTGCAGGCGCGAGGTCACGAGCGTCGCGGCGAGCGAGTCGAGCACGGCCGAGCTGAGCTCGAGGTTCGCCTCGGCGTTCTCGAAGCGGATCGGGTTGACCTTGTGCGGCATCGTCGACGAGCCCGTCGCGCCGGCCGCCGGGATCTGCCGGAAGTAGCCGAGCGAGATGTACGTCCAGATGTCGGTCGCGAGGTTGTGCAGCACGCGGTTCGCGTGCGAGACCCGACCGTAGAGCTCAGCCTGCCAGTCGTGCGACTCGATCTGCGTCGTGAGCGGGTTCCAGCTGAGCCCGAGCGACTCGACGAACTCCTGCGAGACGGTCGGCCACGAGACATCCGGCGCGGCGACGACGTGCGCCGAGAACGTGCCCGTCGCACCCGAGAACTTGCCGAGGTACTCGGTCGCCTCGACCTGCGCGGCGATGCGCGAGAGGCGGTGCACGAAGACCGCGAGCTCCTTGCCCATGGTCGAGGGGGTCGCCGGCTGGCCGTGCGTGCGGCTCAGCATCGAGGCATCCCGGTGCTCGACGGCCAGCGCCCGCAGGGTGGCGATGACCGCGCGGTACCTCGGCAGCCAGACCTGCTGCACCGCGTCGCGCACGGTGATCGCGTAGGAGAGGTTGTTGATGTCCTCGGAGGTGCAGGCGAAGTGGGTGAGCTCGGCGATCGCGTCGAGCCCGAGGTCGGAGAGCCGGCGGCGCACGTAGTACTCGACGGCCTTCACGTCGTGGCGCGTCGTCGCCTCGAGCGACGCGAGCTCGTCGATGTCGGGCTGCCCGAAGTCGGCGACGACCTGGCGCAGCGCCGCCTTCTGGTGGTCGCCGAGCGGCGACGATCCGAAGAAGCCGCGGTCGGTCTGCGCGATGAGCCACTCGATCTCGACGTGCACGCGCGCCCGGTTGAGGCCGGCCTCCGAGAGGTGCTCGCCGAGTTCGCCGACCGCCGAGCGGTAGCGTCCGTCGAGGGGGCTGAGCGGCTGGGGGGGCAGCGAAGTCATCGGTTTCCTTGTCTGAGAGCCGGCGCGAGTTGCCGGAAGAGCGCCGTGGTCGACCGTTCAATCATCTCAAGTACCCGATCGAACATCGCATCGTCGGAGTAATAGGGGTCGGGCACGTCCTGCAGCGTGCTGAGCGAGGGCTCGAACTCGAGCAGCAGGCGCACCTTGTGCTCCTCGACGGGGCCGGCGGCCCAGTTGCGCAGGATGCGCGCCTGCCCGCGATCGAACGCGACCACGAGGTCGAGGTCGGGGAAGTCGCCGGCGTCGAACTGCCGCGCACGGTGATGCGTGCCGTCGTAGCCGGCGCGCGCGAGCGCGTCGACGGTGCGCTGGTCGGCCGGCTCGCCGACGTGCCAATCGCCCGTGGCGGCCGACTCGATCGCGATGCGCGACGCCAGTCCGGCACGTTCGGCGAGGGCGCGCAGCACGACCTCGGCCATCGGCGAGCGGCAGATGTTGCCGGTGCACACGAAGGACACCCGGAAGGGCTGCGCGGCCTCCCCCGCGGGTTCCGCGCGCGTCATGGGTTCCATTGTGGAGGAGAATGCGGCTTTCAGGAATGGGTGGAGATGACGATGGATGCCCCGGTGCCGGACTTCGAGGTCGACACCGAGCTCGCGGCGCGGCTCGTGCAGCGGCAGCATCCCGACCTGGCGGGCCCACTCGAACTCGTCGCGAACGGGTGGGACAACGCGATCCTCCGCCTGGGCGACGTGCTCGCGGTGCGGCTGCCGCGGCGGCTGGTGGCGGTGCCGCTCATCGCGCACGAGCAGCGCTGGCTGCCCGAGCTCGCCGCACGGCTGCCGGTCGCCGTGCCCGCGCCGGTTCGCATCGGTCGCCCCGCCCCCGACCTGGGGTTCGACGCGCCGTGGAGCATCGTGCCGTGGTTCACGGGCACCGTGGCGGCCGAGGCGTCGGCCGCACGCCGTGCGATCCTCGCGCCCGCGCTCGCCGGATTCGTCGATGCGATGGCGGTGCCGGCGCCCGACGGCGCCCCCCGCAACCCGTATCGCGGCGTACCGCTCAGCGTGCGCGACGAGGCGGTGCGCGCCCGGCTCGACCGGTTCGCGGTGCGCGCGGCGACCGGTGATCTCGACGGGCTCGACGTGGCGGCCCTGCGCGACCTCTGGAGCGATGCGCTCGGGGCGCCCGCGTGGCACGGCCCGCCGTCCTGGCTGCACGGCGACCTGCATCCCGGCAATCTCGTGGTCGAGGCATCCGGTGATCTCGCCGCGGTGATCGACTTCGGCGACCTGACCGCGGGCGACCCGGCCACCGATCTCGCGACGGCCTGGCTGACGTTCGGCGCCACCGGTCGGGCCGCCTTCCGGAGCGAGGTCGAGCGGCGCCGGCAGGTTGACGCGGCGACGTGGCGGCGCGCCCGCGGCTGGGCGCTCGTCTGGGGCAGCGCGGTCGTCGACGAACTCGACGGATCGGGACCGATCGGGCGCCTCGGGCGCTTCGCGCTCGCGCAGGTGCTCGTCGGCTGAGCCCGCCCACCCGTCCTCCACACTCGCCGTCGGCGTGCGCGGGTGCACAGGCGCGGCCCGCACGATCGTGGAGGCCGCGGCGCACCGGCAGGCTGACCGGCATGGATGCCTCGGACGAATGGCTGCTCGCGCTCACGGGCGGCGGTTGCGCGACCCGCGACGAGCTCGATCGCGCGACGATGCTGCGGGGGCGGTTCGCGCCGCTGCGCACCGCGATCGGGCACGCCGCGGCGATGCTGCCGCCCGACGGCGGATCGTGGCGCTCGCAGGCGGCCGACCGCTACGCCGAACGGCTGCACGAGCTCAGGTCGGGTGCGCTCGCCGCGGTCGGCCTGCTCGATCAGGCCGTCGTCGAGCTCGACGAGCGCATCCGGCGCATGGGCGATGAGATCGCCGCGTACGAACAGGCCGAGCGAGACGTGCGCGCCGCCGAAGAGGCCCGGCGCGCCGCCGACCTCGCCGAGCAGGCACGCATGCTGCGGGTCGCCGACGAGCGCCGGGGTGCGGCATGAGCGACGCCATCACGATCTCGGGCGGGGGGACGACCGCCGTCGCGACCGACGACCTGTTCGCCGACGCAGCTCGCCTCGGCGCCGCCGTCGCCGCGCTCGAAGCCGCCGCCGGCGACGCCGCCGGACTGGCGGTCGAACTCGACGCGCTCGGCGCCGACCGCGATGCCGGTGGCTTCGCCGGCCGGCAGACGCTCTGGAACGGGCCGCACCCCGCCGGGGCCACCCACCGTCTCGAGTGCGCGCTGCGCGACCGCCGGGCCGAGGGTGACGAACTGCGCAGTGCGCTGATCGCGAGCGCCGAGCGCTACGGCCTGACCGAACAGCTGGTCGACGGCGCCTGGCGGGTCGGCGGCGGCGTCGCCGGGTATCTGCTCGGCTCGTTCCTGGTCTCACCCGGTGGTGCCGCCCTCGCCGGCGGGGTCGCGCTCGCCGCGGGGGCGAACTCGTCGGCCCGGCAGGTGTGGGGCGCGACCGCGCTCGACGAGTGGCTCGCGGCCAACCGGGGCGTGCTGTCCGACCCGCTGTTCGTGCGCGCGGTCCGCGCTGCCGTCGACTCGGTCGACGAGTTCGTGCTCGGCGCCCTGCACGTGCCGGGCGGTGAGAAGCTCGCCGCCCTGATCGGGCCGCATGTCGGGGCGCCCGAGAGCGCGTCGGTGCTGCTCGCGCTCGCCGCGGCGCTCCGTGCGCCGGCGCTCGTCGACGGACCCGTCCGCGTTCGCCGCACGGATCGCGACGACCGGGCGGGCGACGGCCAGGCGCCCGGCGGCCATCCGTCCGAGGGCCCCGAACGCACGGTGCGGGCGCCGGCCGGCTTCGGCGACCTCGCAGGCCGCATTCCGGGCGGTGAGGGGCCGCAGATCCGCATCGAGCGCTACGGCGAGCCCGGCGACCCGCGATGGGTGGTGTACGTCAGCGGCACCGTCGAACTCGGGGTCGTCGCGGGCGAGCAGCCCTTCGACATGGTGAACAACCTGCACGGCATCGCCGACGATTCGCCGCTCGACGCGTTGCGGCGCGCGGGTGCCTCATCAGGCGCGGGCGAACGCGCGGTGCGCGAGGCGATGTCGGCCGCGGGCATCGCGCCCGACGACCCGGTGCTCGTGGCCGGGCACTCGGGCGGCGGCATCATCGGGGCGAGGCTCGCGGGCGACCCGTCCCTGGGCGTCATCGGGGCGCTCGACCTCGGCGGGCCGAACGACTCGGCGCCGACGCGGCCGGGCGTGCCGAACGTCGCCGTCGAGCACACCGAAGACCTCGTACCCGCGCTGGGCGGGGCGGGTCACCCGTCGCCCGAGCGCATCGTGGTCGCACGCGACGCGCTCGAACCCGGCCGGTCGTACGACGGCGAGATCCTGCCGGCGCACTCGCTCGAGCGCTATCGGCAGACCGCGGCGCTGATGGACGAGTCCGACGACCCGCGGCTCGCGGAGTTCCGCGAGCTGCTGGCGTTCACGGGCGGCGGCGAGGGCGCGGTGAGCGAGTGGGTCGCCCGGCGGCAGTGAGGCGTGCGGTCAGTCCTTCGAGGGTCGCACGACGAGCCCGATCAGCCAGCTGATGAGTCCGAGCACGAGCGCGCCGAGCACGCCCCACCAGAAGCTGTCGACGACGAGGCCGAAGCCCATGAGGTCGCTGATCCAGTCGACGATGAGCAGGAGCAGCCCGTTCACGATGAACGAGATGAGGCCGAGCGTGATCACGTAGATCGGGAACGCGACGACCCTGATGAACGTGCCGACGATCGCGTTGACGAGGCCGAAGATGAGCGCGACGAGCAGGTACGTCAGCACCCGTGCCATGTCGGTGTCGTCGTACGGCACCACGTTCACGCCCGAGACGATGAGCGTCGTCAGCCAGAGCGCGAAGGCGATGACGATGACCTTGACGATGAAGCGCATGCCCCCACTCTGTCAGACCGCGCCCGCCGGGCGAAGAGCCCCGCCGGGCGAGGAGTTCCGCGGGGCGAGGCGGTACGGTTGAACGCGTGACCGCACCGGAGCCTTCGCGCGCAGGCGTTCGCCTGCGCCCCGAGATCGCCGCCCTTCCCCCGTACCGGCAGGGCCGCCCTGCCCCGGCCGACGGCTACAAGCTGTCGAGCAACGAGAACCCGTTCGATCCGCTGCCCTCGGTCGCCTCGGCGGTCGCGTCGACCGGTGCGACGGTCAACCGCTATCCCGATGCCACGGCGCTGGCGCTGCGCGAACGACTCGGTGCCCGCTTCGGCGTGACCGCCGACGAGGTGCTCGTCGGCGCCGGGTCGGTCGCGCTGCTCGCCGCCTTCATCCAGGCCGCGGCCGCGCCCGGCGACGAGGTCGTCTACTCGTGGCGCTCGTTCGAGGCGTACCCGGGCCTCGTCACGGTGTCCGGCGCGACGAGCGTGCAGGTGCCGAATCGCCCCGACCACGGCCACGACCTCGATGCCATGGCCGCCGCGATCAACGAGCGCACGCGCGTGGCGATCGTGTGCTCCCCCAACAACCCGACCGGTGTCGTCGTCACGGCCGCCGAGTTCGAGGCGTTCATGGCGAAGGTGCCGTCCGACCTGCTCGTGCTGCTCGACGAGGCGTACATCGAGTTCGTCGACCGCGAGGGCCCCGGTTCGGTCGATGAGGCCGTCGACGGCCGCACCCTGCTCGGCCGGTACCCGAACCTCGTCATCCTGCGCACCTTCTCGAAGGCGTACGGTCTCGCGGGCCTGCGCGTCGGGTATGCGATCGGGCCCGTGCCGATCCTCGACGCCGCGCGCGCGACGGTCATCCCCCTGAGCGTCACGGCGGCCTCGTCGGCGGCGGCCATCGCCTCGCTCGAGCCTGCGGCCGAGGCCGAGCTGCTCGACCGGGTCGGCGTGATCGCCGCGCGCCGCGACGGGGTGCGGGCTGCGCTCATCGCACAGGGCTGGCCGATTCCGCAGGCGCAGGGCAACTTCATCTGGCTGCCGAGCGGCGAGGCGACGACCGAGGTCGCCGAGCGCCTCTTCGACGCCGGCCTCGTGACGCGGGCGTTCGCCCCCGACGGCATCCGGATCTCGATCGGCGAGCCGGAGTCTGTCGAAACCCTCCTCACGATTCTCAGTGAGCTTGTACCGGCCTCACAAGAAGGGCGTCCCGCATAGCGGGTAGCGTGGAACGGTGGCAGCCCGCGAGAGAGACTTCACCGCGCCGACGGTCCAGCTCCTGACCCCTGAGGGCCAGTTGCGACCGACCCCCGAGGCCGAGCCGTACCTGCCCCTCGTCGAGGCGCTCGACGACACGACCCTGCAGCGCTTCTACCGCGACATGGCGGTGTCGCGCCGGCTCGACCTCACGGGAGCCAACCTGCAGCGGCAGGGCCAGCTCGCACTGTGGGTGCCGAGCCACGGCCAGGAGGCCGCGCAGGTCGGCTCCGCGCATGCCGCGCGCCCGCAGGACCACCTCTTCCCCTCGTATCGCGAGCACATCGTCGGCATGATCCGCGGGCTCGACCCGGTGGGCATCCTCGCGCTGCTGCGCGGCGTGACCCAGGGCGGGTGGAACCCCGACGAGAGCGGCAACTTCCACCTCTACACGCTCGTGCTCGCCTCGCAGACGCTGCACGCCACCGGCTACGCGATGGGCCTGCAGTTCGACGGCGCGACGGCGACGGGCGACCCCGAGTCCGACGCGGCCGTGCTCGTCTACTACGGCGACGGCTCGACCTCGCAGGGCGACGCGAGCGAGGCGCTCGTCTTCGCCGCGAGCTACCAGACGCCGCAGGTGTTCTTCGTGCAGAACAACCAGTGGGCGATCTCGGTGCCCGTCTCGCGGCAGTCGCGCAGCCCGCTGTCGCTGCGCGGCGCCGGCTTCGGCATGCCGAGCGTGCGCATCGACGGCAACGACGTCCTCGTGAGCTACGCGGTCACCCGCCAGTCGCTCGAGGAGGCGCGCGCCGGCGAGGGCCCGAGCTTCATCGAGGCGCTCACCTACCGCATGGGTGCGCACACGACGGCCGACGACCCGACGAAGTACCGCACCGACGACGAGGTGGCCTACTGGGCCGAGCGCGACCCGATCACCCGCTACCGCACGTGGCTCGAGGGCCGCGGAGCCTCCGCCGCGTTCTTCGACGAGGTCGACCAGGAGGCCGCCGACCTCTCGGCCGACGTGCGCCGGCGCACGCTCGAGCTCGAGGCGCCGACGCGGGAGACGATCTTCTCCCACGTCTACAGCGAGCCGCACCCGCTCATGACCGAGCAGCTCGCCTGGCTCGACGCGTTCGAGACCTCGTTCGAGGGAGGCGAGGCGTGAGCGGCATCGACGAGGAGGTACGCGTGACGAGCGACTCGACGGCCGAGGCATCCGTCATGGATGTCGCGACGGAGTCGGCCGCGCCGGCCGACGCCGTGCGCGGCGTGCACACCATGTCGATGGCGAAGGCCATCAACGCCGGCCTCGCCGACGCGATGCGCGCCGACGAGAAGGTGCTGCTCATGGGCGAGGACATCGGACCGCTCGGCGGCGTGTTCCGCGTCACCGAGGGGCTGTCGGCCGAGTTCGGCGAGAAGCGGGTGCTCGACACGCCGCTCGCCGAGTCGGGCATCGTCGGCACGGCGATCGGCCTCGCGATGCGCGGCTACCGCCCGGTGTGCGAGATCCAGTTCGACGGCTTCATCTTCCCCGCGTTCGACCAGATCACGACGCAGCTCGCGCGGCAGACGCTGCGACACGAGGGCCGCGTCACGATGCCCGTCGTCATCCGCGTGCCGTACGGCGGCCACATCGGCTCGATCGAGCACCACCAGGAGAGCCCCGAGGCGTACTTCGCGCACACTCCCGGCCTGCGCGTGGTGAGCCCGTCGAACCCGCACGACGCCTACTGGATGGTGCGCGAGGCGATCGAGTCGAACGACCCGGTGCTCTTCCTCGAGCCGAAGAGCCGGTACTGGCCCAAGGGCCCGGTCGACCTCGATCACGCGGGACTGCCGCTGCACGCGAGCCGAGTGATGCGCCAGGGCACCGACGTCACCGTCGTCGGCCACGGCGCGATGGTCTCGACGCTGCTGCAGGCCGCCGACATCGCGGCCGAAGAGGGCACGAGCGTCGAGGTCGTCGACCTGCGCTCGCTCTCCCCCATCGACTACGGCCCGCTGCTCGACTCGGTGCACCGCACCGGTCGCCTCGTCGTCGCGCAGGAGGCCTACGGCAACGTGTCGGTCGGCTCCGAGATCGCGGCGACCGTCGCCGAGCGGGCGTTCTACTCGCTCGAGGCGCCCGTGCTGCGCGTGTCGGGCTTCGACACGCCGTTCCCGCCGGCCGCACTCGAGACCGAGTACCTCCCGAGCCCCGACCGGGTGCTCGAAGCCGTGGATCGCGCCCTGGCGTACTGACCCGGCTCGTATGACGCTGACGGCATGACTCGACTGCGAGGGTAAGACTGATGAGCGAGATCCGATTCCCCCTTCCCGATGTCGGCGAGGGCCTCACCGAGGCCGAGATCGTGCAGTGGCGCGTCGCGCCGGGCGATCGCATCTCGCTCGACCAGGTCTTCGTCGAGATCGAGACCGCGAAGTCGCTCGTCGAGCTGCCGAGCGCGTTCGAGGGCGTCGTCTCCGAGCTGCTCGTCGACGAGGGCGCGACGGTCGACGTCGGCACGCCCATCCTCGTGATCCAGACGGATGCCGCGGGCACGGCGCCCGCCGGGGCGCCCGAAGCCGGTGCGACCTCGGCTCCCGCCGAACCTGCGCCCGCGCCCGAGGCGGAGGGCAGCGGCGCCGTGCTCGTCGGGCACGGTTCGTCGGGCCCGGCCGCGACCCGTCGTCGCCGCCACCCGGCGCCGAACGGCGCCCACGTGAACCTCGCTCCGCACCCCGCGCCGGCCCCGCCGGCGGCTCCCGCGGTGCCGGCCCCCACTCCGCCGGCGGCGCCCGCCACGACGCATCCCGCCCCCGCAGCCCGTGCCGAGGCGAAGCCCGAGCCGCACGTGCCGGTGATCGCGAAGCCGCCGATCCGCAAGCTCGCGAAGGATCTCGGCGTCGATCTCTCGCGCGTCGCACCGACGGGGCCGATCGGCGACGTGACGCGCGACGACGTCATCCGCGAGGCGAGCCAGGCGAGCGTCTTCCGCAACATCCAGACGCCCGAGGCGCCGGCCGACCGCGAGACCCGCATCCCCGTGAAGGGCGTGCGCAAGGCGATCGCGAACGCGATGGTGCAGAGCGCGTACTCGGCGCCCCACGTGTCGGTCTTCGTCGACGTCGACGCCACGCGCACCATGGAGTACCTGAAGCGGCTCAAGGCCTCCCCCGACTACGCCGGCATCAAGATCTCACCGCTGCTCATCATGGCGAAGGCGATGCTCTGGGCGGTGCGGCGCAATCCCACCGTGAACGCGCAGTGGACCGACGACGAGATCATCGTCAAGCACTACGTGAACCTCGGCATCGCGGCGGCGACGCCGCGCGGTCTCATCGTGCCGAACGTCAAGAACGCGCAGGACATGTCGATGGTCGAGCTCGCGGCTGCCCTCGAGCAGCTGACGCTCACCGCCCGCGAGGGCAAGACCCAGCCCGCCGAGATGCAGGGCGGCACCATCACGATCACGAACATCGGCGTCTTCGGCATGGACACCGGCACGCCGATCCTGAACCCGGGCGAGGTCGGCATCGTCGCCCTCGGCACGATCAAGCAGAAGCCGTGGGTCGTCGACGGCGAGGTGCGCCCGCGCTTCGTGACGACGATCGGCGGCTCGTTCGACCACCGCGTCGTCGACGGCGACGTCGTCTCGCGCTTCGTGGCCGACGTCGCCTCGATCATCGAGGAGCCGGCGCTGCTGCTCGAGTAGTGGGCCGCTCGCCCCGCTCCACGGCGTCGCCGCAGCTATCGTGCGCCGCGGACCGGCCGAGGAGCGTGGGCGCAACAGGTCGGCTACAGGCGGATCTCGTACGTGATCGCGTCGGGCGTGCGGCCGGCCTCGGCGAAGCCGGCGCGCTCGAGCGTGCGACGGGCCGGCAGGTTGGAGACCTCGGCCTCGGCGCGCACGATGCGTGCGCCCGCCGAGCGGGCGAGCTCCACGGCCGCGTGGATCGTGTGCAGCGCCAGGCCCTGGCCGCGCACCGCCGGGACGAGCCCGAACACGAAGTCGACGGCCCCGTCGGGGCCAGGCGGGCCGAACAGGTTCACTCCCCCGATGGCCGGTCCGTCTTCGCCGCGATGCACGAGGTACGGTCCGAACGGCGCGGGGTCGCCGCTCTCACGGACCGCCTGCACGTACTCGGCGAGGAGCTCGGGCTCGTCGGTGAAGGCGTAGGCGCCCTCCCAGCCATCGTGCGGATCGACCTCGCCCGCGAGCACGCGCTCGGCATCGGCGACGGTGAACGGATGCAACGTGAGCGCGGGTGTCGTCGTCGTATCCACGTACTTCACTCTTGCACGACCCGACGACACACGCCAAGGGTTGTCCACAGCGCGGCGGCCGACGCGGGGCTTCGAGATCACCCGGGCTCCCACTCGACTCTTCGCGCCGCCAGATGGTTTTGACAATCATTATCAATAATACCTAGAGTGAAGGCATGACGACGCTCCCCCGACCTCGCCGCATGCTCACCGCCACGACCGCCGTTGGGCTCGGTGCCGTCGGCGCACTGGCGCTCGCGGGCTGCGCAGGGCCCGGGGCGGCCGGCGCGAGCGCCGACGCGCCGCGGGTCGTGGCCACCACGACCCAGGTCGGCGACTTCGCGCGCGAGCTCGCCGGCGACGAGGCAGAGGTCACCCAGCTGCTCTCCCCCGGCCAGAGCGCCCACGGGTTCGACCCCTCGGCCGCGCAGCTGCTCGCGCTGAGCGATGCCGATGCGCTCGTCGTCAACGGCGCCGGCCTCGAGAGCTGGCTCGACGACGCGGTCGAGGCCTCGGGCTTCGACGGCGTGCTCATCGACGCCAGCACGGGCATCGAGCTGTACGGCACCGACGACCACGACCACGAGCACGAGACGGATGACTCGGGGCACGACCACGAGCACGACGACGAGTCGTCGTCCGAGCATGAGTCCGAGGACCCGGCGGCCGATCACGACGGCCACGATCACAGCGACGGCAACCCGCACATCTGGACCGACCCGGAGCTCGCCGAGCACATGGTCGAGAACATCGCGCACGGCCTCGCCGAGGTGCCCGGCATCGACGCCGACGCGGTCGAGGCGAACGAGACGGCCTATCTCGAGCAGCTCGACGCGCTCGACGAGTGGATCGCCGAGAACGTCGAACAGGTTCCGGTCGCCGACCGGCTGCTCGTGACGAACCACGATGCGTTCACCTACTTCGTCGACGCGTACGACATCACCTTCGTCGGCAGCATCATCCCCAGCTTCGACGACAACGCCGAGCCCAGCGCCGCCGAGATCGACGACCTCGTCGCGAAGATCCGCGACACCGGTGTGAAGGCGGTGTTCTCGGAGGCGTCGATCTCGCCGAAGGCGGCCGAGACGATCGGGGCCGAGTCGGGGGCGACGGTGTACTCCGGACCCGACGCGCTCTACGGCGATTCGCTCGGCGCGGCCGGCAGCGACGGCGAGAGCTACCTCGGCAGCCAGGTGCACAACGCGCGGCTCATCCTCGAGTCGTGGGGCGTCGAGCCTTCCCCGCTGCCGGCGGTACTGCAAGGATGACGGCATGACCCACTCCCCCGTGCTGCGGCTGAGCGGTGCGGCGTTCACCCATCCGGGCGGCGCCGGCGTCGCCGGCCTCGACCTCGAGATCGGCCGCGGCGAGGCCGTGGCGCTCATCGGGCCGAACGGCGCGGGCAAGTCGACGCTGCTCAAGGGCATCCTCGGGCTGGTGCCGCGAACGGCCGGCACGCTCGAGCTCGGCGGCGCCCGCGCGTCGGAACGCCCGTCGCATTCCCGAAACGGAATGGTCGCGTTCCTGCCGCAGTCGGCCGAGCTCGACGCCGACTTCCCGATCAGCCTCGAGCAGGTCGTCATGCAGGGGCGGTATCGCGGCCTTGGGCTCCTCCGCTGGCCGGGGCGCGCCGACCGCGCAGCGGTCGCACAGGCGCTCGACCGGGTGGGCCTTGCGCAACTCGCCAAGCGCCCGTTCGGCGAGCTCTCCGGCGGCCAGCGGCAGCGCGGCCTGCTCGCCCGGGCGCTCGCCTCGCAGCCCGCGCTGCTCCTCCTCGACGAGCCGTTCAACGGGCTCGACCAGGCCAATCGCGACGCGCTGGTCGAGACGCTCAGGCAGCTCAAGGCCGACGGCGTCGCCGTGCTCGTCTCGACCCACGACCTCGAACTCGCCCGGCTCGTCTGCGACTCGGTGGTGCTCGTCAACGGCACTCAGCTCGCGCACGGCCCGGTCGACGACGTGCTCACCCTCGGCAACGTGCAGGAGTGCTTCGAGGGCGTCGAGGTCGAGATCGACGAGCACACCCTCGTCGTGCCCGGGCACGAAGGACATTGATGCGGACATCGGCATATAAGCCGTCGCGGCGGGGGAGCGGCGCCCGATGACCATCGTCGACGCCCTGTTCTCGGCCTTCGCGATCCCGTTCATGGGGCGCGCCCTCGTCGTGATGCTCGTGCTCGCCGTCGTCGCGGGCGTCGTCGGGGTGCTCGTGAACCTGCGCGGGCTCGAGTTCATCAGCGACGGACTGACTCACGCCGTCTTCCCCGGACTCGCGATCGGCCTCGCCGTCGGCGGTGCGAGCGGGCTGATCCCCGGCGCGGCGATCGCCGCCCTCGCCGGTGCGCTCGCCCTCACCTGGCTCGACCGCGCCGGCGTCACGTCGGACGCCGCGATCGCCATCGTGCTGACGGCCGCCTTCAGCATCGGCGTGATCGTCGTCTCGAAGAGCAGCGACTACGCGGGTGAGCTCGAGGCGCTGCTGTTCGGTCGGGTGCTCACGATTCCGCCCGACCAGGTGCTGCCGCTGGTCGCGGTGAGCGGCGTCGCGCTCGTCGCGGTCGTGGTCACGCTCAAGCAGCAGCTCTTCAGGGCCTTCGACGCCCGGGGGAGTCGCGCTGCGGGAGATTCGGCGCTCGTGCTCGACCTCGTGCTCAACGCGGCGATCGCACTCGTGGTCGTGGCCGCCGCCAGCACGGTCGGCACGCTGCTCGTACTCGCCCTGCTCATCGTGCCGGGGGCGGTGGCGCGGCTCGTGACGATGCGACTGTGGTGGCTGTTCCCCGTCGCTGCCGGCTTCGCCGCAGTGGCGGCATGGCTCGGGCTGGCGGCCGGATTCGCCGTGTCGGTCGGTGCCGGCGTCGACGTGCCGGCCGGGGCGACGATCGTCGCCGTGTTCGTGCTCGGGTACGCGCTCGTACTGGCGGTCGCGCAAGTGGCCGGACGGGTGCGGGGGAGCGGGGTCGGGCGGTCGGGCTTCGAGCCGCTTCCTCCGGCGTCGGATGCTCCTCGGCAAGCGCGGACAGGGGCGCGCCGTCCTGCGGCGCCGCTCGAGCACGCCGAGCGTGCGAGGCGAGCCGGGGAGGAGCGCTGATGGGCTACTTCGAGCGGGCGCTGCTCGCCGCCATCGTCATCGGCGTGGGCGCAGGATTCGTCGGGGCGCTCGTCGTGCTGCGCAAGCGCACCTTCTTCGCGCAGGCCCTCACCCACGGCACCTATCCCGGCGCAGTCGCCGCGGCGGCCCTCGGGGTGAGCGTGCCCGCCGGTGCGGCCGTGGCCTCGATCGTGCTCGTGGCGGTCATGGCCGGCATCGCCCGTGTCCGCCGGCAGGGTGCCCAAGTCGCCGCCGGCATCGTGCTCACCGGCGGTTTCGCGGCCGGCGCCCTGCTGCAGGCCCTCCTCCCGGGCCTCCCGGTGCGCGCCGAGAGCCTGCTCGTCGGCTCGATCCTGACGGTGAGCGACGGAGACATTCTGCTCGCGGCATGTGTGGCAGCGGTCGCGATCGCGGTGGTCGCGCTCATCGGCAAGGAGATCGCGTTCTCGACCTTCGATCCGGCGGGGTTCCGCGCGATGGGCTACCGCGAATGGCCGATCGAGCTCGTCGTGCTCGGCCTCACCGCGGCCTCGGTCGTGAGCTCGCTCCCCGCCGTCGGCGCGATCCTCGCGATCGCGCTCATCGCGGCACCCGCGGCGGCCGCGCGGCTCGTGGCCGGTTCGTTCCGCGGCGTGCTCCTGGCGGCGCCCGTGATCGGCGCGGCGTCGGGCGTCATCGGCGTCCTCGCCTCCCGCATGTTCGCGGTCGCGGCCGGCCCGGCGATCGCGCTCGCGGCGACCGCGTTCTTCCTGCTCGCGCTGGGGATCTCCAAGCTCCGCGCGCTACCGTTGAAGCGGACCGACATCCCCGTCGAGACCGCGGAGGGCGCACGGATCGCATGATGAAACGCAACACCTGGCAGCGCGAGGCCGTGCGCGAGGCCCTCGACACGACCGAGGGGTTCATCAGCGCGCAGGCGCTGCATTCGGCGCTGCACGCGAGCGGTTCGCCGATCGGGCTCGCGACGGTCTATCGCGCGCTCGGCGACCTCGCCTCGAGCGGCGAGGCCGACTCGCTGCAGTCGCCCGACGGCGAGGCGCTGTACCGCGCCTGCTCGACCGCGGGCCACCATCACCACCTCATCTGCCGCAACTGCGGGCTCACGGTCGAGATCGAAGCCACCGAGGTCGAGGCCTGGGCGAAGGGCATCGCCGCCGAGCACGGGTTCACCGAGGCCGCGCACGTCGTCGACGTGTTCGGGCTCTGCGCCGACTGCACGCGACTCGCGGCGACGACGGAAAGCCCTGATGGAGCCCGTTAAAACCGTGCTCGGTTTGGGTTCCGCCACGAACCTCGTTACGGTGGGGTGCGGTCCTGCAAGACCGTCCGCCCAGTCCGCGGTTCGATATTCCCGAACGGGAATCATCGGAACGTATGGTTCGGCGGCGAGGCATCCGGCCCCGATGGCCGGCTGCGACGAAGCCCTGTTTCGCCCGGCGCCCCCATGATGCGCCCGGCTTGAGTGCCGGGCTTCCGACTCGCCGTCAACCCGGCCGTGACCCAGGAGTTCGGCGCGCCCGGACTCGACCGCGAAACGCCCGGCGTTCGCGGTGATCGGCGCGCGCCCTCGGGGAGCCAGACCATGTCAGACACGACCGCACTCGAAGTGCGCCACCTCACCAAGTTCTTCGGCCGGAAGCCACGCGAAGCACTGCAGCGACTGCGGCAGGGCGCCGGGCGCGACGAACTCGCGCCGCTCGGCACCGCCGCGGTCATCGACGCCGACTTCGACGTGCGGCGAGGTGAGATCTTCGTCGTGATGGGCCTCTCGGGCTCGGGCAAGTCGACGCTCATCCGCATGCTCAACGGGCTGGTCGAGCCGACCGACGGCACCGTCACCGTGATGGGGGAGCAGATCAGCGGCGTGGCCTCGAAGCGACTGCGCGCCGTGCGCCGCCGCCGGGTGTCGATGGTCTTCCAGCACTTCGCCCTGCTGCCGCATCGCACGGTGCTCGAGAACGCCGCCTACGGCCTCGAGATCCAGGGCGTGCCGCCGGCCGAGCGCCGGGCCCGCGCCGAACGCATCCTCGAGCGCGTCGGCCTCGGCGGCTGGAGCGACACGCTTCCCTCGGCGCTCTCGGGCGGGATGCAGCAGCGCGTCGGCCTCGCCCGCGCCCTCGCCGCCGACACGGACATCCTGCTCATGGACGAGGCGTTCTCGGCGCTCGACCCGCTCATCCGGCGCGAGATGCAGGAGCAGCTCGTCGAACTCCAGCAGGAGCTCGGCAAGACCATCGTGTTCATCACGCACGACCTGAACGAGGCGATGTTCCTCGGCGACCGCATCGCGATGATGCGCGACGGCCGGGTGGTGCAGATCGGCACCGCCGAGGAGATCCTCACCGATCCGGCCGACGACTACGTCGCCCACTTCGTGCAGGACGTCGACCGGGCGCGCGTGCTCACCGCGGGCAACGTGATGGAGGCGCCGCGCGCGGTCGCGACCGCCTCGGCCGGTCCGCGTGCCGCACTGCGGACGATGCGCGACCTGCAGACCTCCATGGTGTTCGTCGTCGGCAACGGCCGGCGCCTGCTCGGCGTCGCGCACGACCGCGACGTGCTGCGCCTCGTGCAGCGAGGCGAGCGGGACCTCGGCCTCGCGATCAGCGACGACCATCCGGTCGTGGGCGTCGACGAGCACCTCGCCGAACTGCTCGGCAGCGCCGTCGAGAGCCAGCTCCCGCTCGCGGTCGTGGACGGCGAGGGACGCCTCCTCGGCGCCGTGCCCAGGGTGACCCTGCTCGCCGCGCTCGGCAACGTCAGCACGGACACCGCCGAGCAGGTGATCATCGACACGCCGGCCACGATCTCGGTCGACGTCATCACCGAGACCCTGCACCGCACCGCGGGTGCGGAGGCGGCGGTCGCCGACGCGCCGCCGGTCGAGACGGTGCCGGCCGACGCATCACCCGTCGTGGTCGCGGGGGAGGGGAGCCTGGCATGACCGAGTTCCGCCTTCCGCTCGGCGAGTGGGTCGCCGCGTTCATCGATTTCATCACCGAGGTGCTCGGCGGGTTCTTCCGCGTCGTCCGCGATGTCTTCGCCGGCTTCTACGACCTCGTCGAGTTCGTGCTGCAGACGCCGCCGTTCTGGGTCGTCATCCTCGCGATCGCGGCGATCGCCTGGTTCGCGAAGGGCTGGAAGCTCGCGGTCGGCACCGCCGTCGGCCTCGTCGTGATCGTCGGCGTCGACCAGTGGGACAACGCGATGGCGACCCTCGCCCTCGTGCTCGTCGCGAGCGCGATCGCGGTCGTCGTGGCGATCCCGGTGGGCGTGCTCGCCGCCCGTTCCGACGGGGCGTCGCGCGTCATCCGGCCGATCCTCGACTTCATGCAGACGATGCCCGCGATGGTGTACCTGATCCCGGCGCTCATCCTGTTCCGCGTCGGCGTCGTGCCGGGCATCGTCGCGACGATCATCTTCGCCATGGCCCCCGGGGTGCGCCTCACCGAGCTCGGCATCCGCGGTGTCGACCGCGAGGTGGTCGAGGCGGGGCACGCCTTCGGCTCGTCGCCGTGGCGCATCCTCCGCCAGATCCAGCTCCCGCTCGCGATGCCGAGCATCATGGCCGGCGTCAACCAGGTCATCATGCTGTCGCTGTCGATGGTCGTCATCGCCGGCATGGTCGGCGCGGGCGGACTCGGCGGCGACGTCGTGCAGTCGCTCACGCGCATCGACGTCGGACTCGGATTCGAGGCGGGCATCTCCGTCGTGGTCCTCGCGATCATCCTCGATCGCATCACCGGAGCGCTCGGAGCCCCACGGACCCGGCGCCCGCGCCGGCAGCGAGGGGATGCCTCGGCGCCGACGAGGCACGCGTCGGGCGACGCGGGCCGCGGCCCCGGGCAGCCCGAGCCCGTCGCGGCGGGCGCCCGCGCCGAGGCATCCGCCCCGACCGGCTGACCGGCCTCGCTCGAGCCGCGACCGAAGCGTCGCATCGAGGCGGGCCGCCGTCTCGACACAGGTCCTCCTGCGTCGAGCGCCGCCCGGCCGACGGCGCTCCCATCGACCTCACCCCGACCCGCGACCCTGCTCGCGGAGGAAAGGAAGCACCATGAAGCACCGCACCATCACGGGGGCGCTCGCCCTCGGCGCCGTCGCGACGCTCGCCCTGAGCGGCTGCGCCGCCGGCGCACCGGCCGAGACCCTCGAGAACGGCGACCGCAAGGACGTCACGATCGCCGTGTTCAACGGCTGGGACGAGGGCATCGCCGCGAGCGAGCTGTGGAAGGCCGTGCTCACCGAGCAGGGTTACGACGTCACGCTCGAGTACGCCGACCCGGCTCCCGTCTACTCGGGCCTCACGTCGGACGACTACGACGTCACCCTCGACACCTGGCTGCCGATCACGCACGCCGACTACATCGAGCAGTACGGCGACGACCTCGTCGATCTCGGGGCCTGGAACGAGGACGCGAAGCTCACCATCGCGGTGAACGAGGACGCGCCGATCGATTCGCTCGACGAGCTCGCCGCGAACGCCGACCTGTTCGGCAACCGGCTCGTCGGCATCGAGCCGGGGTCGGGCCTCAACCGGGTGACGGAGGACGAGGTCATCCCGACCTACGGCCTCGAGAAGGTCGAGTACCTCACGAGCTCGACGCCTGCGATGCTCTCCGAGCTCACGGCTGCGACCAAGGCCGGCGAGAACATCGCCGTCACCCTGTGGCGTCCGCACTGGGCGTACGACGCGTTCCCGCTCAAGGACCTCGAGGACCCCGAGGGCGCGCTCGGCGACGCCGAGGGCATCCACGCGTTCGGCGGCAAGAGCTTCGAGGCGAGCTTCCCGACGCTGAGCGGCTGGCTCGAGGACTTCGAGATGGACAGCGAGCTGCTCTTCTCGCTCGAGAACGCCATGTTCAACGAGGCCGACACCGACGACTACGGGCCCGTCGTCGAGCAGTGGATCGCCGACAACCAGGAGTACGTCGACGGGCTCACCGAGTAGGGGAGCGGACTCCGCCGACACGACACGGCGGGTGGTGGATGCCTCGCGGCGTCCGTCACCCGCCGTCGTCATGTCGGCGCGTCATCCGGACGGGAGCGTCATCACCCCCGAACGATGGTCATCGCCGTCGCGCGGTTCATGCGATCTGCGTGACACGGCCGCCGCCCGCCGAGGTCTAGCATCGCGATCGGATGCGACGTTCGGGGGAACGGCTCCTCTCGCTCGCGCACCTCGGCGATGCCCCGACGGCATCGCGCACGGCAACGCATGGAGGGATGACGATGACCGAGCAGTCCGACAACGAGTACACCCCGAGGTTCGCGCGGCCGGGGGAGGCGACGGTCACCACGGGGCACCGCATCCCCGAGAACGAGTCGCTGCCGCAGACGGCGTACCAGATCATCCGCGACGAGGTCATGCTCGACGGCAACGCCCGGCTGAACCTCGCGACCTTCGTCACGACGTGGATGGACGACGAGGCCAAGGCGCTGTACACCGAGGCGTTCGACAAGAACATGATCGACAAGGACGAGTACCCGCAGACCGCGGCGATCGAGGAGAAGTGCTGGCGCATGCTTGCCGACCTCTGGCACTCGCCCGACCCCGACGGCACGATCGGCACGTCGACCATCGGCTCGTCGGAGGCGGCGATGCTCGGCGGCCTCGCGATGAAGCGCCGCTGGCAGCAGGCCCGCCGCGCCGCCGGCAAGGACGCCTCCAAGCCGAACATGATCATGTCGAGCGCCGTGCAGGTCTGCTGGGAGAAGTTCTGCAACTACTTCGACGTCGAGCCGCGCTACGTGCCGGTGAGCGACGAGTACCCGATGCTCGACGGCGCCCAGCTCGAGGAGTATGTCGACGAGAACACGATCGGCGTCGTCGTGATCATGGGCGTCACCTACACGGGCGCGTACGAGCCGGTCAAGCAGATCTCGGAGGCGCTCGACGCGCTGCAGGCGAAGACCGGGCTCGACGTGCCGATCCACGTCGACGGCGCGTCGGGTGCGATGATCGCGCCGTTCATCCAGCCCGACCTCGAGTGGGACTTCCGGCTGCCGCGCGTGCACTCGATCAACACCTCGGGTCACAAGTACGGCCTCGTCTACCCCGGCCTCGGCTGGGTCGTCTGGCGCACCGCCGACGTGCTGCCCGACGACCTCATCTTCCGGGTGAGCTACCTCGGCGGCTCGATGCCGACGCTCGCGCTCAACTTCTCGCGTCCAGGGGCGCAGGTGCTCCTGCAGTACTTCCTCTTCCTGCGGCTCGGCGTCAAGGGCTATGCCGCGGTGCAACAGGCCTCGCAGGACGTTGCCGTGTACCTCTCCAAGGGCATCGCGGAGATCGGCGCCTTCGACCTGATCAGCGACGGCACCGACATCCCCGTCTTCGCCTGGCGGCTCAAGCCGGGGCACACCGACAACTGGAACCTGTACCACCTGCAGGACCGCCTGCGGCAGAAGGGATGGCTCGTGCCCGCCTACCCGCTGCCCGACAACATGGCCGACCGCACGGTGCAGCGCATCGTCGTCCGCAACGGACTCAGCATGGACCTCGCCACGGATCTGCTCCGCGACATCCAGTCCGAGACCGCCTACCTCGACCAGCTCGAATCGCCGATGCCCGTCGAGGGCAACCGTCCGGCTTTCCACCACTAGGAGGCGACTGAGATGACCAAGCAGGCGACCGAGTCGCCGCGGCTCGGAAAGAACCACCCGCTTGCGCCGAAGACGGCGCACACGGCATTCCTCGGTGCCGGCCAGCTGGCCCTGCTCACCCTCGTCGTGGTCGCGAGCCTGCGCTCGCTGCCGGCGATGGCGGTCTACGGGCTCGGCAGCGTGACCCTGTACATCATCCCGGCCATCTTCTTCCTCATCCCCACCGCGCTCGTCGCGGCGGAGCTCGCGACGGGGTGGAAGGGCGGCGTCTACGTCTGGGTGCGGGAGGCCTTCGGCAATCGATGGGGCTTCACCGCAGTCTGGCTGCAGTGGATCCAGAACGTGGTCTGGTACCCGACGCAGATCGCCTTCATCGCGGCGGCGATCGCGTTCGTCTTCATGGATCCGTCGCTCGCGAACTCGGGCCTCTACACGGCGATCATCATCCTGGTGCTGTACTGGGGGTCGACGCTCATCGCCCTCCGCGGCGGCAACCTGTTCGCGAAGCTCGGGTCGTGGGGCGGCATCCTCGGAACGCTCTTCCCGGCCGCGCTGCTCATCGTGTTCGGCTTCATCTGGCTGGGCACGGGCGAGCCGAGCGAGGTGCCGCTCGGGGCGGCGAACATGATCCCGCCGTTCACGGGCATCGCGTCGATCGTGCTGATCGTCTCGAACATCCTCGCCTACGCGGGCATGGAGGTGAACGCCGTGCACGTGAACCAGATGAAGGACCCCGGCCGCGGCTACCCCAAGTCGATCCTGCTCGCATCGGTGCTGATCCTCGCGGTCTTCATCCTGCCGACGATCGCGATCGCGATCGCCGTGCCGAACAAGGACCTGGGGCTCACGAACGGCATCATGCTCGCGTTCCAGGAGTACTTCGACACGTTCGGCATGTCGTGGGCGACGCCCGTCATCTCGGCGCTCATCGCGGCGGGTGCGCTCGCCTCGGTGCTCACCTGGATCGCCGGTCCGTCGAAGGGCCTGCTCGCCGCCGCCGAGTCGGGGCTGCTGCCGCGCGGACTCCAGAAGCGCAACAAGGAGGGCGTGCAGTCGGGCATCCTGATGCTGCAGGGCACGATCGTGACGCTGCTCGCGGCGATGTTCATCTTCATCCCCAACGTGAACTCGGCGTTCATCGCGCTCGTCGACATGGCCGCGGCGCTCTACCTGATCATGTACATGCTCATGTTCGCCGCCGCGATCCGGCTGCGCCGCAAGGAGCCCGACGTCAAGCGCGCCTACCGCGTGCCGGCGATGGGGTTCATCGCGGGCGTCGGGTTCCTGGGATGCCTCGCCGCCTTCTGCCTCGCGTTCATCCCGCCGAGCGGCTTCGACTCGATGTCGGCCGGCATGTACGCGCTGGTGGTGCTCGGCGTCATCCTGCTGCTGGGAGTGCCGCCGCTGCTCTTCTACGCGTTCCGCCGCCCCTCCTGGGACCTGCGGTCCGACGAGGAGAAGGCCATGCGCGGCACCCATCAGGAGGACGAGGGGGCACCGGCCGCCTCGGCCGCCTCGACCGCACCGCCGGGCGACGCCGCGACGAGCGGCTGAGCGCGCCCGTCGAACGGCCCACGGGAGCATCCCGTGGGCCGTTCGGCACCCCACCCGATCACAACATCGCAGCGACAGAAAGGCCGTCATGCTCTTCGACATGAGCGCCACCCCGATCACGTTCGGCGACTTCGTCTGGACCGGTGACTTCACGACGATCGACCTGATCGCCGCGACGACGAACGCCCTCAACGGCGCGCTGCTCGCGCGCCGTCCCGATCACTACCGCAACTACACGATCGTCGGCATCCTCCTGATGGCGCTCGTCGGCGGCATCGGCGGCGGCGTCGCTCGCGACGTGCTGCTCGGCGACGTGCCGTCGGCGCTCACCAACCCGGCGTACATCCTGCTCTGCCTCGTCGCGGGACTCATCGGGTACGCGCTCGCCTTCAAGGGCGGGCAGCTGTTCCGCGAGGGACTGTTCCAGTTCATGACCTCGTTCTCGCTGCCCTGGTACGCGATCGTCGGGGCGCAGAAGGCGGTCGAGGCGGGGCTGCCCATCCTCGGCGCACTCGCGCTCGCCGTGGTCGGCCCGACCGCCGGGCGCTACTTCATCGACGTTACGAGCGGGGTGCCGCCGAAGCAGTTCATCCGCGGCGAGTGGTTCGTCGGCATCGCGGCGCTCACCGGGCTCGTGTGGATCGTCTGCGACGCGTTCGGCCTGAACACGTGGCTCGCGACCGGGATCGCCTTCATCATCGGATTCACCCTGCGCGTGCTCGCGCTCTACCTCGGCTGGGAGGAGCCGCTCGCGAGGGAGCCGAAGGGCGTCTACCAGCACAGCAACGGGCGACCGCTGCTCGGCCGCAAGCTCGCGGGCAAGTCGGTGCGCGAGATGCGCGACCTCGGCCTGGTCGTCGAGACGGCGGCGCCGGCCGGTGCCGACGGCGGTGCTCCGGGCGATGCGAAGTAGCCCGAGGATCGCCCCGGCGGGGCGGATGGGCCAAGATGAGGGCATGGCACGCGATGCGCCGTCACCGGATCGGCCGGCCCGCCCGACCCCGCAGGGCGATCGTCGCCTGCGCCGCGAGGCGTGGGGCTTCGCGCTCGGGTCGATCTGCTTCTTCGTCGGCCCGCTGCCGGCGTACGCCGCGTGGGCGGGCGACGTCGGCGTCGCGGTCACCTTCTTCATCGGGTCGCTGCTGTTCACGACCGCGGGATTCATCCAGCTGAGCCTGAGCGGGCGCCGCCCGCCTCGGAGGGGCATGAACGCCGCCGACCGGGCCGACTGGTTCGCCGCGGCGATCCAGTTCGTCGGCACGCTCTTCTTCAACGTGAGCACCGGGTCGGCGCTCGTCGCGGCGGTGCAGCATCCCGATGCGGTCGGCGTCGGTTGGCGGCCCGACGCACTCGGCTCGATCGCGTTCCTCGTCTCGAGCGGCCTCGCGGTCGTCGCGACGAGGGACCGCGGGCGGCTCTGGGACCGCGACGCGCGCACCTGGCACGGCACGGGCCTCAACCTGCTCGGCTCGATCGCCTTCGGCGTCTCGGCGGTCGCCGCCTACGTCGTCCCGACGACCGGCGATCTCGTGAGTCTGTTCTGGACGAACCTCGGCACGGTGATCGGCGCGCTCTGCTTCTTCATCGCGGCCGTGCTGTCGCGACGCACGGTGCTCCGCGAGGAGCACGAGGCGGCCGCCGCCTCCTGATCCGGCTCTGGATGCTTCGGCGCCGACGTGCGACGGGCGCCGGCGCCGAGGCATCCGCCGGCCGGAATTCGGTCGCGACCGGGGCGTCTGGTAAGCTGACTCGTTGGCTGGGTACTTCCACTACCCAGACCGCGACAATCCCACGCAGATCACCGCGAGAAATCGCGCGATTCGGCGTGTGAGCGTCAGCAGACAAGAGACCTTGGGAGGGGCATCGCCCCTCGGTATTGGAGGAAACCAATGGCAGCAGTGTGCCAGGTGACCGGCGCCGTTCCCGGCTTCGGTCACAACATCTCGCACTCGCACCGCCGGACGAAGCGCCGCTTCGACCCGAACGTGCAGAAGAAGACGTACTACGTGCCGTCGCTTCGTCGGAACATCACGATCAACGTGTCCGCCAAGGGCATCAAGGTCATCGACGCCCGTGGCATCGAGGCCGTCGTTCGTGACATGCAGGCTCGTGGGGTGAAGATCTAATGGCGAAGCAGCAGGACATCCGTCCCATCATCAAGCTCCGTTCGACGGCCGGCACCGGGTACACCTACGTGACCCGCAAGAACCGTCGCAACAACCCCGACCGCCTCGTGCTCAAGAAGTACGACCCCGTGGTGCGCAAGCACGTCGACTTCCGAGAGGAGCGCTAAGACATGGCGAAGAAGAGCAAGATCGCGCGCAACGAGCAGCGCAAGGTGATCGTCGACCGTTACGCGGCGAAGCGCCTCGAGCTGAAGAAGGCGCTCGTCGACCCCAACGGCACCGACGAGAGCCGCGAGGCCGCCCGCGTCGGCCTGCAGAAGCTTCCCCGCAACGCCTCGCCGGTGCGCGTGCGTTCGCGTGACGCCATCGACGGTCGCCCCCGCGGCAACCTCTCGAAGTTCGGCATCTCGCGTGTCCGCTTCCGTGACATGGCGCACCGCGGCGAACTGCCCGGCATCACCAAGTCGAGCTGGTAAGCAGTAGCTTCACGCTTCACGAAGAGGGGCGCTCCGGATTCTCCGGGGCGCCCCTCTTCTGTCGTCTCCGCCGTCGCTGGAGGGGTACACGAGGTGCCCGGCGACGGGGGACTCCCCGTGCGGGTGCCACCACCACGGGGGCCTGCCGGGGCGAGCCGACCGGCCCCTAGCGTTGACGGACCGCACGCATGCGTGCGCATGCGATCACCGACGAGAGAGGGCAGCCCGATGAAGCGCTGGAGTGGATGGGGCGGATCGATCGCCGGGGCGGCCACGGCCGCCGTGCTCGTACTGGGCGGCGGTGCGATCGCGTACGCCGACGACATCGAATCCATCGTCACCGTCGACGACCTGGTGGTGTCGACGCCGGTCGTGGACCTCGGCGTGCTCGGCTGCGGTACGAGCAAGGACATCGTGGTGAAGCTCAACCTCGACCGGGGCGGGGCCGGCGCCGCGACGATCTTCGAGAACGGTGCCGACATCGCCTTCTCGCGCACCTCGCAGACGAACGTCGAAGCGTCGCAGCCTTCGCCGACGACCATCACGCTCCCCGGCGACTGGGCGACCCTCGACCAGAACTCGACCGTCGACAGCGCGCAGACCAGTTCGACGATCACGGTGGCGGCCGGCGACACGAACGGCCCGGCCACCGGATCGGTCGGCTACCGGGCGACCGGGAAGGTGCTCAACGGGGACACGAAGCACCGGGACGCCACCGTGTCGGTGAGCTGGACGGTCGAGAACTGCGGCGGCGTCGACCCCGTCGACGTGACGGGCCCGGTCGTGGTGCTGACGTGCCCGACCGATCCGATCCCACGTGGTGCGGCCGCCGAGGCGACGTGGACGGCGACCGACGAGGCGGGCGGTTCGGGCGTGGCCGAGGGCTACGAGGGCGGGACGTTCGCGCTCGACACGGCGACGCTCGGCGAGCACACGTTCAACGCTCCAGCGGGCACCGCGGTCGACAATGCGGGCAACCCGTCCGCCGAGGCATCCTGCACGTACACCGTGGTCGACGTGACGCCGCCCGTCGTCCTGTTGGCCTGCCCGACCGGTCCGGTGCTGCTCGGCGCGGTCGCCGAGGCGACGTGGACGGCGACCGACGAGGCGGGCGGTTCGGGCGTGGCCGAGGGCTACGAGAGCGGTTCGATCGCGCTCGACACCTCGAGCGTCGGTACGAAGACGGCGACGGCGGCCGAGGGCGCGGCCCGCGACAACGCCGGCAACCCGTCGGCCGCGGTGTCGTGCGAGTACTCGGTGATCTACGACTTCGCCGGGTTCTTCCGCCCGGTCGACATGGGCGGTGTGGTCAACTCGGTCAAGGCGGGCAGCGCCGTGCCGATGAAGTTCAGCCTCGACGGCGACCAGGGCCTCGACATCATCGCGGCCGGCTACCCGAGGGCGACGTTCACGTCGTGCGACGCGAATGCACCGGTCGACGCGGTCGAGTCGACGGTCACCGCGGGCGGCAGCAGCCTGACCTACGACCCGGTCGCCGGGCAGTACGTCTATGTCTGGAAGACCGACAAGAGCTGGGCCGGCAGGTGCGGCACGTTCGAGCTGAAGCTCGACGACGGGGTGACCCGCACGGCGAAGTTCAAGTTCCTGAAGTAGACCGAACAGCCTCCAAGCTCCCGACACGCCGTGGGAATTCGTCCGAGAGGGCCGGAAATCCGCGGGATTCCGCGGATCTCTGTTACATTCGAGGCGGCCTGATCGGCCACGGGGGCATCAGAGGATCGTCTCCGAGTTCTTCAACTCAATGCTGTTGCATACAGCGAACGTCCGAGGAGGACATTCAATGGCTGACAAGTCGCTGAACAAGACCGAGCTCGTCGCGAAGATCGCTGCGTCGACCGGCCAGAGCCAGGCCACCGTCGACGCCGTGCTCGGCGGTCTGTTCGACGCGCTCGCCGACTCCGTGGGCTCGGGCACCAAGGTCTCCATCCCGGGCTGGCTCGCCGTCGAGCGCACGCACCGCGCTGCGCGCACCGGCCGCAACCCGCAGACGGGCGCGACCATCGAGATCCCGGCCGGCTACTCGGTCAAGGTCTCGGCCGGTTCGAAGCTCAAGGCTGCTGCCAAGTAACCAGAGCCTTCCCGGAGGGGCGCACGGCGAGAGCCG